>NZ_AKJI01000022.1:0-51154 GCF_000282415.1 Pseudomonas sp. GM60 | reverse complement strand
GGCTTGCCGGCGATGACGGACTGTCAGTCACCATCATTGTTGCCTGACCCACCGCCATCGCCAGCAAGCCGGCTCCTACAGGTTTTGTGGTGTCTGCTGGAACTCTCATCCCATCGAAGCGCCTGACCGCTACCCAAGTAGCATACGTAGCCGACCGCTGCCTTCGTACACTCCAACCTCACACATGCGCACCTGCGGGAGGCGACGATGCAGCAGGTTCAGAGCGACGGGGTCGTCAGTGCGATGTCCCAGGCGACCGATGCCCAGCAGGTGGCCCAGGAGCTGGCGCGGCAGTTGCTGCATCCGCATTTGGGCTTTGTGCTGTTTTTCTGCTCCGCCGAGTACGACTTGCAGGCGCTGGGCCAGGCCTTGCAGCAGAGCTTCGGCGGTATCCGTCTGGTCGGTTGCACCAGCGCCGGTGAAATCACCCCGCTGGGTTACGGGCGCAACTGCGTGACGGCCGTGGGTTTCGACCATCGGCATTTTTCCATCGATGCCGAATTGATCGACGAGATGGAACGCTTCAGCCTGATCGACGCCCAGCAAATGGTCGAGCGTCTGGTCAGTGGTTGTCGCAGCAACACCCTGGCGCCGATCAAGGGCAACAGCTTCGCCCTGACCTTGCTCGATGGTTTGTCCAGCCGTGAAGAAATGGTGCTCGCGGCGTTGAGCGCTGCGTTGGGCGACATTCCGCATTTCGGTGGCTCGGCCGGCGACGACAATTACCTGACCCACACCCACGTTTACTTCGGCGGCGAGTTCCACAGCGGCGCGGCAGTGGTGGTGCTGGTCAACACCTGGCTCGACTTCGAAGTCTTCACCACCCACCACATCCTGCCGAGGGCGGAAAAACTGGTGGTCACTGGCGCCGACAGCGCCTCGCGCCGGGTCTTCGAACTGAATGCCGAACCCGCCGCCGAGGAGTACGCCCGGCACATCGGCGTGCCTGTGGCTGAACTCGATCATCGGATCTTCGCCGCCCACCCGCTGGCGGTGCGGATCAACGATCAGTATTACGTGCGGGCCATCCAGCAGGTGCACCCGGACTTGAGCCTGAGTTTCTACTGCGCCGTGGAAAACGGCATCGTCCTCACCGTCATGACTCCAGGGCCGATGCTGCCCAATCTGCAAACCCTGTTCGACGGTTTGCAGGAACGCCTCGGTGACCTGTTGTTGACCATCGGCTGCGACTGCTTTCTCAGGCGCCTGGAACTGGAAGACGGCGGCAATCTGGAGCAGATCGGCAGGTTTTTGCGCGACCAGCGGGTGATGGGTTTCAACACCTACGGAGAACAGTTCAATGGCATGCACATCAACCAGACCTTCACCGGGGTTGCCATTGCCCGAGGCCGCTCCCCTGGACATCGCTGAGCTTGCGGCTCAAGTCGCCAGCCTGCGGCACGAAAACCACAAATTGCAGCGCATCAATGCTGCGCTGATCGAACGGATCGAGTCCGGCATCACCCGCGGCAACGACCCGTACGCGGCGTTCCAGCATTCGGTGGTGCTGGCCGAACAGGTGCGTGAGCGCACCGATGCCTTGAACCAGGCCATGGCTGAACTGAAGTCAGGCAATCACTTGCTCAGCGAAGCGCGTCTGCGCGCGGAAACTGCGCATCAACACTTGATCGATGCCATCGAGAGCATTTCCGACGCCTTTGTATTGTTCGACGCGGAGCAGCGGATCGTGCTGTTCAACAGCCGCTTCAAGGCGTTCTGGGGTAACAGCCGGGTGCGAATCAACGCCGGCATGCGCCTGGCCGAGGTCAAGCGGCTGATGCTGTCCACCGGTCTGTTCACCGAAGAACCGCGTGGGCAGGCCGACGAGAACCTGCTGTTCCGCTTGCAGGACGGTCGCTGGCTGCAAGTCAGCGAACGGCCGACCCAGGAAGGCGGGCGGGTGATCCTGTTCACCGACATCACCGACGTCAAACTCAGTGAAACCGTGCGCCGCGAGCAGGCCGTGGCGCAGAAATCGCATTTGTTGCAACGGGCCGTGGACAACCTGTCCCAAGGCGTGGCGATGGTCAACGCCGAGGGCATTCTGGAGTTGTGGAACCGGCGCTTCCTTGAACTCAGCGGCCTGGCGCCAGTGGCCGCGCATCGACCGTTCGCCGAAGTGATCGCCGACAGCGAGTTGAACCTGCTGACCCCGGCCAGCCGCGACGGCAACGGGCGCCCGGTGCAGGAATGCGAGCAGCGACTGTACGATGGCCGGGTCCTGGAAATCCGCACGCATCCGTTGCCCACCGGCGGCTTCGTCAACACCTTTACCGACATCACCGAACGCTACCAGCACGCCGAAGCGCTGAGCGAAAGCGAGCGCTGGATTCGCCTGATCACTGACCACGTACCGGCGCTGATCGCCTACCTCAATGCCGATCTGGTCTACGAATTCACCAACAAGGTCTACGAAGAATGGTACTGCTGGCCACGTGGCGTGATGCTCGGGCAGAGCCTGCGCGAAGTGCACAGCGAGCAGCATTACCAGCGCCTGGAAGCCTACGTGGCGCGGGCGTTGGCCGGTGAGAGCGTGACGTTCGAGTTCGCCGAAACCAACATCAACAACCAGGAGCGCTACATGCTGCGCTCCTACGTGCCCAATCGGCTGGTAACCGGCGAAGTGGTGGGGATTTTCGTGTTGATCCGCGACATCACCGAGCGCCGCCGCACGGCAGAGGCGTTGCACCAGGCCTATCAGAACCTTGAACTGCGGGTGCGCGAACGTACGGCGGAACTGACGACCCTCAATGACCAGTTGCTGCGCGAGATCGACGAACGTCGGCGGGTTGAATCACGCCTGCGCGAGGCCAAGCTCGAAGCCGAGCAGGCCAACCTGTCGAAGACCAAGTTTCTTGCCGCCGTCAGCCATGACTTGCTGCAACCGCTGAATGCCGCGCGCCTGTTTACCAGCGCCTTGCTCGAACGCCGGGAGCCGCTGGCCAACGAGATTCTGGTGCGCAACGTCAGCAATTCCCTGGAAGACGTGGAGAATCTGCTCGGTACGCTGGTCGACATTTCCAAACTAGATGCCGGGGTGATCAAGGCCGACATCGCGCCGTTCGCCTTGAGCGAGTTGCTGGAAAACCTCGCCGCCGAGTACACCCAGGTCGCGCGCAGTGAAGGGCTTGAGCTGCATTTCATCGGGTGTTCGGCGCTGGTGCGCAGCGACATTCAGTTGCTTGCGCGGATCCTGCGCAACCTGTTGAGTAACGCGATTCGCTACACCTACAGCGGCCGCGTGGTGCTCGGTTGCCGGCGGCATCATCAGCGGCTGTCGATCGAGGTCTGGGACAGCGGCATGGGCATCGCCGAAAACCGTCTGGAAGAGATTTTCCAGGAGTTCAAACGCGGTGATGTGCAACGTCCGGATCAGGATCGCGGGTTGGGGCTGGGGCTGGCAATCGTCGAGAAAATTGCCGGGATTCTCGGGCACCGCATTCACGTGCGTTCGTGGCCGGGCAAGGGCTCGGTGTTTTCCGTCGAAGTGCCTTTGAGCGCGACGGCACCCAAGGCACTGCCGAGTCTGTTGATGAGTGAGCCGATGCTTGAGCGTCTGCGCGGTGCACGGGTATGGGTGCTGGATAACGATGCGGCGATTTGCGCCGGCATGCGCACCTTGCTCGAAGGGTGGGGTTGTCTGGTGGTGACGGCGCTGTCGGAGCAGGACCTTGCGCGGCAAGTGGACAATTATCACGCCGAGGCAGATTTGCTGATTGCCGATTACCACCTGGATGACGATCAGAACGGCGTGGATGCCGTGGCGCGGATCAACGCCCGGCGCGGCTCAGCCATTCCCGCGATGATGATCACCGCCAATTACAGCAATGAGCTCAAATTGCAGATTCGAGAGCTGGGGCACACCTTGATGCATAAGCCGGTGCGGCCGATGAAGCTGAAGACGGCGATGAGTCATTTGCTCGGCCGGCCTTGAGATATTTGTTGATGTTGAGGGCCTCATCGCCAGCAAGCCGGCTCCTACAGGGGATTACGTTGTTCCTGTAGGAGCCAGCTTGCTGGCGATTTGTTCGGCAGGCCCTGAAATTTGTGCGGGGGCTGATGGCCTCATCGCCGGCAAGCCGGCTCCTACAGGGGATTGTGTTGTTCCTGTAGGAGCCAGCTTGCTGGCGATGGGCGCGACGCGGTCTCAACGTCTTAGATAAGAGCCGAAATCAATATCCCCGGCGCTCAGGATCGCCTGCACCCGATTGTGCACGTTGAGTTTGCGCAAGATCGCCGAAACGTGGGCCTTGACCGTGGTTTCAGCGATTTCCAGGGTGTAGGCGATCTGTTTGTTCGACTCGCCTTTGGTCATGCGCTCCAGAACCAGCAACTGTTTGCGGGTCAGGGCCTGAAGCAGTTCCGGCGGGAAGCTCGGGGTGTCGTTCATCCGGCGGTGGGTGCCGCTTTTCTGCGTGCGGATGATGTCCGGCGGCAGGTAGACGTTGCCATTGAGAATCTGCTGGATCGCGTCGGTCATCTGCACCCGTGGCGAGGACTTGGTGATGAAACCTACTGCGCCATAGGTGATGGCTTGCAGCACGATCTGCTTGTCCTGTTCCGCCGAGACGATCACCACTGGAATGGTCGGTGCCTCGTTGCGCAGGTTGATCAGGCCATTGAGGCCGTGCATGCCGGGCATGTTCAGGTCGAGCAGGATCAGGTCCAGGTCGTCGTGGTCCTGAGTCAGCGCCAGGGCGCTGTCGAGGTCGGCGGTTTCCATGACCTCGCTGCCCGGGAATCCATCGCTGATGACGTTATGAATGGCTTCGCGAAACAGCGGGTGATCGTCGGCAATCAGAATTTTGTACATAGCCTTTCACCTCATTATTTTGATTATGGTGTGGCAACAACACGCACGCGTAAAGGTCAGGGAAAAGGTTCGGGCAGGGCGGGTGTCACGGGCAGGTTCGCCGCTTGCCAGGCATCCAGGCCATCGCGATACCAATACAGAGTCTTATAGCCCATGGCGGCGGCACGTTTGACCGCATTCCAGCTCAACCAGCAATCGGACCGGCAGTAAAAGACCAGCGGTTGCCGGGGATCGCCGGCGGTGAATTTTTGCAGATTGCGCGTGAAGTAATCCTGCCAGTCGGGTGTCAGGTCGCCATCGCCGGTGTTGGCCAGCCAGTGGCTGCCGGGCAGGTTTTCGTGGGGTTGGTCTTCGATGAAACGCCCTTGCAGCCATTGGCGGCGATAGACATCGATCAACACCGGGCGAGGCGTCTGGGTGAGCAGGGTTTGCAGGGCGGCGGTGTCGATGATGGTGGCCCCCTCGGCTTGATTCGGCGTGGGGCTGCGGTACAGGCCGATGCGGTAGCCATCAGCAGAGAACAGCGGTGTTTTGGCGTGTGCGACGCCCAGCAACAGGCTCAGCGATAACACAGCGAGGGAAGGGCGCAGCAGAACACGTCGGGCACGCGGCATGGGTTCAGTCCTTATAGTTATGAGCCCATTACATGCCAGTCGCGGTGCGTTGGGAATGCGACGATAGACAGGAAAACCAGTACTAAAGTAGTAATTTTGGTGTGATGGGCTGTAGGAGCCGGCTTGCCTGATGCACCGCGTTGCATTGATCGCCGGCAAGCCGGCTCCTACAGTTTGAGGTTGTCCGCGCGATAACGACAGGTCACATCCCGTGTAGGAGCCGGCTTGCCGGCGATGGCGGTGTGATTGGTACACCGCAATCCGTGGGATCAGCTGGATTTGCGCAGGGCGGCGTGTTGGGGGTTGAAGGTGAGTACCGCCAGTAGCGAAAACAGCAGTGTCAGGCCGATGCATACCGCCAATGCCAACGGGTTGAAGCGCTCGTACAAGGCAAACCGTACCAGTTCCACTGCATGCGTAAACGGATTCACGGCGCACAACCAATACAACCACTCGCTCGACTCGCGCATCTTCCACAGCGGGTACAGCGCCGACGACAGGAAAAACAGCGGGAAGATCACGAAATTCATCACCCCGGCGAAGTTCTCCAGTTGGCGGATCGCGTTCGACAGCAACAATCCCAGTGCACTGAGCATCAACGCCACCAGCAGCAACGCCGGCAAGGCGATCAACAGGCCCATGGCCGGCGGCTGCACGCCGTACACCCAGGCAATCGCCAGAAAGGCATACACCTGCAACAGCGAAATCAGCGACGTGGCCAACAGTTTGCTGCACAGCAGAAACGTGCGGGGCAAGGGACTGGTAAGCAGTACGCGCATGCTGCCCATCTCCCGGTCGTAGACCATCGACAGCGAACCTTGCATGCCGTTGAACAACAGGATCATGCAGGCCAGCCCCGGAATGATGTAGACCTCATACGGAATGTAGGTGTCGTAGGGCTCGATGATCGCGATGCCGAGTGCCGCGCGAAAACCGGCGGCGAACACCAGCAGCCACAGCAGCGGGCGCACCAGTGCACTGAGAAACCGCGTGCGCTGCAACACAAACCGCAGCCATTCACGCAGCACGATGCCGCTGAAACATTGCCAATAAGCATTCATCGCACGGCTCCCGAGGTGGTCAAGCGAGCGAAGGCCGAACCGAGGTCGCCGCCGTGTTCCAGGCTCAACGCATCGGCCTGGCCACTGGCGACTAAACGACCCTGATGGAGAATCAGCAAGTCATCGCTGGGCTGCACTTCATCCAGCAAGTGCGTGGTCCAGAGCACGCTGAGGCGGTGCTCGCGGCACAAGCTGCGGATGTGTTGATTGAGCGCCAGGCGACTGGCCGGATCGAGGCCGACACTGGCCTCGTCGAGCAGCAACAGGCGTGGCTCATGCAGCAGCGCGCGAGCGATTTCCACCCGGCGACGATGACCGCCATTCAGCTCGCGTACCCGCTCGCGACGGCGTTCGGTCAGGGACTGACGGGCCAGTTCGGCATCGACCCGAATCGCTGTTTCACGCCGCGACATTCCGTGCAGCGCGGCGTGATAACGCAGGTTCTGCTCGACGCTGAGGTCCAGGTCCAGCGTACTTTGCTGAAACACCACACCCAACTGCTTGAGCGCCGGGCGCGGCGCATTCCGCAACGAACAAGCACCGACACGGATATCACCGCGTTGCACATCGTACAGCCGGGTCAGCAAGGCAATCAGCGTCGATTTGCCGGCGCCGTTCGGCCCCAGCAGCGCCGCAAAACGACCGGGCTCCAGGCTGAAACTCACTTGGCGCAACGCCTCCCGCGCGCCGTAGGCGAAACTCAGGTCGCTGACTTCCAGTGCGTTCATGGCGTCACCACCACGCCCCACGGATAGCGCCCGACCTTCACCGATTTACTCACTTTGAGGCTGTCGATATCAATCACCGACACATCGCCGCTGACGCCATTGGTGGCCAGCAATTGCTTCTGATCCGGGGTGAATGCCATCTGCCACACGCGGCGGCCGACCAGCAGGTAATCGAGGATTTCGAAGGTTTTGGCATCGATCACCGCGACGTGGTTGGCCGGGCCCAGCGCGACGAAACCGTACTTGCCATCGGCGCTGAGTTTGATGCCCACCGGTTGCACCTTGTCCGGGTGCACGCCCTTGATCTGGAAGGTCAGGGTCTTGAGGACCTGCCGGGTGGCGGTGTCAAGAATGGTCACGGTGCCGCCGATTTCCGCTGAGGCCCACAACTGTTTGCCATCGGGCGCGAACTCGACGAAACGCGGGCGCTGATCCACCAGCGTGCTGTCGGCCAGGGTCTGGGTGCTGGTGTCGATCCAGTGCAGCATGTTAGTGGTTTCGCTGGTGTTCACCGCCCATTTGCCGTCCGGGCTGACGGCCATGCCTTCGGGCTCGACGCCGACGTTGATCTGGCTCAGCACCTTGGAGGTTTCGGTGTCGATCACCGTCACCAGCGCATCGTCCTCGTTGGAAACGTAGAGCCAGCGATTGTTCGGGTGCAGGGCGAATTGCTCGGGGTCCTTGCCCGAAGGCAGTTCCTTGATGATCTTGCGCGTGGCCACGTCCATCACCTGCACCCGGTCCGAATCGCTGGCGCAGATGTACAGCAGCTTGTTGTCGTGGGACAGCAACAGACCGCGCGGACGCTGGCCGACGGGCAGGGTGTCGGTGACTTGCAGGGTCTGCATGTCGATCAGGCTGAGGCTGTTGTCTTTTTCGTTGGAGACCCAGGCGGTGCTGGCCGCGGCGTGCCCGGCAGCGAGCAACAGGGCGCATGAAAGCAGGGTGCGGCGCATGGCGGATTCCTTATTGTTGTTGTGGAAGATCAGGGAAAGCGGCAGCTGACCTCGGGTTTGTCGTAACCGAGGCTGTCCATTTCGTTGAAGGGGTGCAGAAAGCCGTCCTGTGGCGAGGTGCTGACCAGCGCCCGCGGCTGCACGATGGGAATCGGCTGGCGCAACTGGCCGTTCCACGGGCGATAACTGAGCTTGCGACCCTTGAAGCCATCGAGCGGCAATTGGTCGCTGACTTCCAGGTTGCGGATCGCCATCGGATCGGTCTGACGCAGTTTGCTCACCGCGCTGGCGATGCTGCGCACGGCCATCCACGCGGCAAAGTCGCGGTCGTTCATCCAGCGCCCGGCCGTGGCTTCGAAGCGTTTCTGCAATTGGGCGGCGCCGTAGGTTTCCACGGTCTTGTGCCAGCCCACCGGGGTCAGGCCTTGAGTGCCGGCCACCGGACGCGGATACCAGGTCTGGTAGGGCACGTATTCGCCGAAGTCACCGCGTTCATCGGCCACCAGTACCACGTCGTACTCGGCGGTCTGGGTGAACAGCGGCATGTCGGCCTGGGCGCTGCGGCGTTGATCGTTATCGAAACTCCAGGCTTTTTCCGCCACCAGTTGCACGCCGAAGCGTTTCGCCGCGCGGCGCAGGGCGGCGGCATAGGCTTGATCGTCGGCGGTCGGGCCGACAATCAGCAGCGCCCGCTGCCATTTGCGTACCACCAGAAACTGCGCCAAGGCATCAGCGAGCATCGCCCGGCTTGGCAACGTGTGCAGCACGTTTGGCAGGCAATCGGTGGTGCGCAGGCTGTCATCCGGGCTGCCGGCGTTGATCAGCAAACTGTCGGGCAGGGCGGCGCTGAGTTGCCGCAGGCTGGCCACCGGCGCGTTCACCACAAACAGGCGCAGACCTTGTGCGTGTTGCGCCTTGGCCGCATCGAGCAAGGCCTGCGGGTTGTCGACGTTGGCGTTGGCCAGGCTGTAACTGTGATTGAGAAAGCGCCCGGTGCTGTTGCTGTCGGTGATCGCCAGTTCAGCGCCACGCAGGCCGGCATCGACAGGCTCGGGAATGATGTTCGACAGCAAGGGCCCCGGGTCGGGGAGATAACCCAGGTAACCGATCTGCACTTGCAGCGGTGCATCGGCCGCCTGACTTTGCGTCGCCAGCCCGGCGGCGCAGGCAATCGCCAACAGGTAGATCAGGGCGTAAGGGGCAAGCTGGCGCATAAGGCACTCCATCACGGGTAGCGCCAGCATAGGAAGCCTGAGGACGGGATGAAATATGCAGAAAGTACCAGTGAGGCAGTACCAAGGTAGTAACTCGCCGAGGGCGGCGCGGTTTTAGCATGGGCAACAACGGCCATCACTCTGAAGGAGATCGACCATGCGTATTCTCAAGGCGCTGCTCCTGCCGTTGTTGCTGATTCTGAGTCTGATCGGCGTCGACAAGCTCCACGGCCCGCGCCCCGCGTCGCTGCTGGTGATGCCTGCGACACCGGGGCGCTAGGCGTGTCAGCCCTGTGGCGGATCAATCTGTGGGTCTGCGGATTTTTCGCGCTGGTCACTTTGGCGTGCATGGGCTTGCTGGTGCACCAGGCGCTGGCGGATGTGGAGCGAGAGCTGCAATCCGCCGAGGCGGTGGTCGAGTACTTGAGCGAAACCGCCGCGCGCGATCCCGCCAGCCTGCAACCACGGTTGACGCAAAGTCTGCGTCACGTGCGGGTGCGCTGGCTCGAACCGGGCGAAGCGGCACAACCGCCAATGCAGGACGGGCTTGACGCCTGGCTCGGGCGATTGTTGTTTGCCGAGGCCCGCCACAGCGTGCGGGAGCTGGATCTACAGGATGGCCGGCGTGTGCTGATTGCGGTCGACCCACGGGATGAAATCGATGAAGTCTGGGATTCCCTCCAGCAATTACTGAGCCTGTGTGGCCTGGCGTTGTTGTTGAGTTTGTTGACCATTCGCTGGGCCGTGCGCCGGGGCATGGGCCTGCTCGATGAGTTGCTGCGCGCATTGCGGCAGGTTTCCGGCGGCCAGCTCAAGGTGCGACTGCGCGCGCAAGGGCTGCCGGAAGCGCGGCAACTGGCGGTGCACTTCAATCGCATGACCGACGCACTGGAACAGGCGCGCGCCGACAACACGCAACTGACCCAGACCTTGCTGGCGGTGCAGGAACAGGAACGCACTCATCTGGCGCAGACCCTGCACGACGACCTCGGTCAATACCTGGCGGGGATTCGCGCGCAGGCCTGTCTGTTGCGCCTGGTCGCCGACCAACCGGACACCGTGGAGCGCACGGTGCGTGAGCTGGAACACAACTGCGAGCACCTGCAACAAGGATTCAGAGCGCTGGTGCACGACCTCTATCCGGTGGTGTTGCAACACCTGCCGTTGGCCGAGGCTTTCGCGTTGTTGGTGGCACAGTGGCAAGGCCGACAGGGTGTCGATTGTCAGTTGCGCGTCAGCGCTTCGTTGCCGCCATTGTCTGCGCCGGCCAAAACCCATCTCTACCGCCTGTTGCAGGAAGCCTTGACCAACGTCGCTCGCCACGCCGATGCAAGCCAGGTGCGGGTTCGCCTGCAACACTGCGGCGGCCACTTGCGCTTATTGATTCGTGACAACGGATGCGGCGCCCGCCAGCCACAGCGGCCGGGTGTCGGTTTGTATTCGATGTTCGAGCGCGCCCGCAGTCTGGGCGGAGAGTTACGCATCATCAGCCACCCCGGCGCCGGTTGGGCGCTGGCCTTGAGCATGCCTTTGGAGGCGTCATGAATATTCTGCTGGTGGATGACCATGCGGTGGTCCGTCAGGGCTACGCGAGTTTGTTGCGCGCGTTGCTGCCGGCGATGGAAGTGCGTGAAGCCGCGACGGGTGAAGAAGCGCTGATCAGGGTTCAGGAGGCCGTGCCGAATCTGGTAATCATGGATTTCGGCCTGCCGGGGATCAGCGGGCTGGAAACCACGCGCCGGTTGCGACAGCGTCTGCCACAACTGCGCGTGCTGTTTTTCAGCATGCACGATGAGCTGCCGCTGGTGCGCCAGGCACTGGAGGCGGGCGCTTCGGGTTACCTGACCAAAAGCTCGGCGCCCGAAGTGCTGATCGAGGCGGTGCGGCGGATTCTCGCGGGCCACGCCTACATCGAACAGCCCCTGGCCACTCAACTGGCGTGTCACCCGCAACAGGACGCCAGCGACCCGCGTTTGCAGAGCATGACCCAGCGCGAACTGGAGGTTTTCGTGATGCTCGCCAAAGGCACCCCGGCCCGTGTGATTGCCGAACAGCTGAGCATCAGCAGCAAGACCGTCTCCAATCACCTGACGTTGCTCAAGAGCAAATTGCAGGTGAGCTCCCATGCCGAGCTGGTGCATCTGGGGATTGATATGGGGGTGGTGCGAAAGGCGGGATGACGCGCCCGTGCGGCTAGCACAAATCCCCCTGTAGGAGCGAGCCTGCTCGCGATGGTCGTCAACGATTACGCGGGTAGTCAGATGCCCCGCGGTGGTCTCAGGTTTATCGCGAGCAGGCTCGCTCCTACAGGGGGGGCGCGGTGTTGGTTTGAGGTTATTTGTTCCACGTCGTCGGGCAACCTGTGCAGCCCTCCATATTCGCATCCTGGAAATTCGCATAATGCTGGCGCGAGCCGCTGAGGTTTGCCTGTTCCAGATTGCTTTCACCGAACTTGGCTTCCTGCAGATTGGCATCGCTGAGATTCGCGCCTTTGAGGTCGGCTTTGCTCAGCCAGGTCATTTCCAGGTCGGCCGCCCGCAGGTTGGCGTTGTGCAGTTTGGCGCCGGAGAGGCGGGCGAATTGCAGGTAGGCGCCGCTGAGGTTGGCGTCTTGAAACTGCGCACCCTGGGCAAACAAGCCCCAGCCCTGGACCGCCATCAACTTAGCACCGCTGAAGTCGGCCAGGCGCAGGTTGCTTTGTTGCAGGCTGGCGCGGGTCAGGTTGGCGCCTTGCAGTTGGGCTTTTTCCAGGTTGGCGAGGTCGAGGCGGGCGTGACGCAAGTCGGCGTCGCGCAGGTCGGCGCCGCTGAGGTTCATGTTGCGCAGGTCCTGATTGCTCAGGTTGGCGCCTTTGAGGTTGGCACCGGGGCACTGGCTGTGTTCGGCGAGGGTGCAGCCGTTGATGATCAACGGGGCGTCGTCGCCGTCATCCGCGAAAACCGGAAGCGCGGCGAGCAATAGCATTAGAGGCAGGTATTTCATGGCAAGGTCTCTGGCTTCCCTTGTGGGAGCGAGCCTGCTCGCGATGGTCGTCAACGATGACGCGGGGTGTCTGGTGCCCCGCGGCGGTCTCAGGTTAATCGCGAGCAGGCTCGCTCCCACAGAGGTGGGTGGGGAGAATTACTTCTGCGCGGTCTGGTTATCCCAGCTCGGAATCTTGAACACCCAGAACGACCCGCCCTGAGCCACCGGTTTGGTCAGCTCGGCCATGTCGCCGCCCCACAACGGCACCGCACCGCCATAGCCGACGGTCACGCCGATGTACTGCTCGCCGTCCTGTTCCCAGGTGATCGGCGGCGAGACGATGCCGCTGCCGGTCTGGAACTTCCACAGCTCTTTGCCGGTTTTTGCGTCGAAGGCCTTGAAGAAACCGTCACCGGTGCCGGTGAACACCAGGTTGCCCTTGGTCGCCAGCACGCCGGCCCACAACGGCAAGTGTTCCTTGTGCTCCCACACCACTTTGCCCGTGGTCGGGTTCATCGCCCGCAAGGTGCCGACGTGATCGTCGTACATGCGCTTGATGCGGAAACCCATGCCCAGGTAGGCCGAACCTTTCTTGTAGTTGACCTCTTCGGTCCAGTATTCCTCTTTCCATTGGTTGCCCGGAATGTAGAACAGGCCGGTGTCCTGGCTGTAGGCCATCGGGTTCCAGTTCTTGCCACCGAGGAACGGCGGCGAAACTTCCACCGGTTTGCCTTTGGTTTCGCCCGGCAGCGGCTTGGCCGGACGCTGGCCTTCATTCTCGACTGGCCGCCCGGTCTTCAGGTCGATGTGGCTGGCCCAGGTGATGTTGTCGACGAAGGGGAAGGCGTTCTGCAATTTGCCGTTGTTGCGGTCGACCACGTAGAAGAAACCGTTGCGGTCCGCATGGCCGGTGGCCTTGACCGTTTTGCCGTCCTTGTCCTTGTAGTCGAACAGCACCAGCTCGTTGTTGCCGGAGAAATCCCAGGCATCGTTCGGGGTGTGTTGGTAGAACCATTTCACCTCGCCCGTGCTCGGATCGACGCCGACCTGGCCCGAGGTGTAGAGGCTGTCGTAATCGTGCGGGTTGCCGTCCTTGGAGGTGCGCGCCCAGGTGTTCCACGGGCCAGGGTTGCCGGCGCCGACGATGATCGTATTGGTCTCCGCATCGAAACTGGCGCTCTGCCAAGGGGCGCCGCCGCCGTGGCTCCAGGCTTCGACCTTGCCGGTTTCAGTGGTTGGATCGTTCGGCCAGGACGGCGCCTTGACGTCGCCGGTCGGCGTACTGTCCTTGCCGTTCAAGCGGCCCATGTGGCCTTCGACGAAAGGTCGCATCCACACTTCTTCGCCAGTGTCCGGGTCGCGCGCATAGAGTTGCCCGACCACACCGAACTCATCACCGGAACTGCCATGGATCAACAGCACCTTGCCGCTGATCTTGTCTTTGATCAGCACCGGGGCGCCGGTCATGGTGTAACCGGCGGCGTGGTCGCCGAATTTTTTGTTCCAGACCACTTTGCCGGTGTTCTTGTCCAGCGCGATCAGTCGCGCGTCGAGGGTGCCGAAGTAGATTTTGTCGCCATAAATCGCCGCGCCACGGTTGACCACATCGCAGCACGGACGAATGTTGTCCGGCAGGCGATGGTTGTAGGTCCACAGGCGCTTGCCGGTCTTGGCGTCGAGGGCAAATACCCGTGAGTACGAACCGGTGACGTACACCACGCCGTCACTGACGATGGCTTGCGATTCCTGGCCGCGCTGCTTCTCGTCGCCGAAGGAGTAGGACCAGGCCGGTGTCAGCTTGAACACGTTCTTGTCATTGACCTGGGCCAAAGGGCTCCAGCGCTGGGCGTTGGTGCCCATGCCGTATTGCAGAACGTCCTTGGTGGTCAGGTGATCGTTGGCAATGTCTTCCCAGCTCACGTTGTGCGTCGGTGTGGCAGGCGCGGTTGCAGCTTGGCTGGCAGCGCTCAGGGGCAGGCTGCTCACCAGCAAAAAGGCGTGCACGGCGAGGGTCAAAGGGGAAAGGGCGGGTATCGATCTTATTGTCATGGTTGCAGTTCCCAGTGGAGGTTTTGGCCTGCACAGGGTGGTGCGTCCGACGGGGTGGCGAATACGGAAAAAGTCCCGCTGTTGCCGGGAAGATTTCCCAGGCGGCACCTGATTTGGGTGTGCGTCGCAAGCCCTACTACCAAGGTACTGGGTGGCGGCCACCAAAGCAGCATGGGGCTTGCGCGAAGCGCTTCCTAAGATGGCTGCCATAGCCTCTGTAAAGAGGTTTTGCGTGCAATCCTGAGGGCATAACAATGACAACAAAACGCAACGCCTTGCTCGTTGCCGGCCTGCTGGCCGGCTTCATCAGTGCAGGTTCGGTCTGGGCTCACGGCAATGTCGTGCCACAAGCCGTCGAAACCCAGGGACTGACCCCGATCAAGGACGCCGGCGTGCAACTCGATGGCGATGGATGGGCGGCGGTGAACCCTTACCGCACTTCCCCGGAACACGATAAGGCCGTCGAGATCGGTTCATCGGCCTACAACCAGAACTGCGCGGCCTGTCATGGTCTGGAAGCGAAGTCCGGCGGCATCGCGCCTGATTTGCGCATGCTCGATGTCGGCGAGGCCGGTGATGAATGGTTCGTCGAACGGGTGCGCCATGGCGCGGTGCGTGACGGCCGGGTGTACATGCCGAAAATGGCGGATTACCTGAGCCAGGAAGCCCTGTGGGCGGTGCGCACTTACCTGGACAGCGTCCGCGTCGAGGAGTAATGCATGCGCCTGCTCGCGGTGTTGATCAGCGCTGTGTTGCTGTGCTGCCAGACGGTGCAGGCGCAGGTCCGCAGCTATGACGAAATGATCGCCGCCGGGGAGCTGAAGGTGGCGGTCTACAAAGACTTCGCCCCCTACAGTTTCGACAACGCCGGCCAACCCCGTGGCGTCGATGTCGACCTCGCCGAGGCGCTGGCCAAAGCGCTTGGTGTGCGCCTGACGCTGATCTGGGCGCCCGCCGGCGAGAAGCTCGACGACGACCTGCGCGACTACATCTGGCGCGCCAGTCCGTTGCACGATCTGCAACTGGCCGACCTGATGATGCGCGTGCCCTATGACCAGGATTACGCACGCAAGCGCAACGAACTGGGTGAGCTGGAAAACAGCCATGTGGTGATGTTCGGTCCGTATCAGAACGAACAATGGCAAGTCGCCTATGACCGTCGTCGACTGGAATCGGTGGCCAGCGTCGCCGTGTTCGAGCATCACCCGATCGGCGTCGAGGTCGACAGTGTGCCGTCGTTCTACCTGACCTCGGTGTTCAACGGCATGCTCGCCGGCAAAACCCATCACTACCCCGGCGTGCCTCAGGCATTCGCGGCGATGAAGGCGGGCGAAGTCGACGCGGTCATGGCCATGCGCGGCGAGATCGACTGGCAGGTTCATGAAGCCGCCGACCCGCAAGTGGCGCTGGCGGAAAACGCCTACCCGAACATGGGCAAGCAACTCTGGGAAATCGGCATGGCCGTGCACGAGAGCAACCGGCAACTGGCCTATGCCGTGGAAGAGGCGCTGGAAGCCTTGATCCGCGAGGGTTCGGTGAAAGCCATTTATGCCCGTTATGGCCTGCGCTATGACGTCCCGGAGATGTATCAACAGTGAACTGGCGCGCGTGTTGTCTGTTGGCCTGTTGGCTACCCTTGGCCGCGCACGCGGCAGACATCGCGCCGGGCAAAGACCCGGTGCCGTCGGTGATGTGGGCCTTCTATCACAAGCAGATGCTCGGCGACGCGCCGTTCGTGTTTGATGAGCGGGTCAGGCTGCTGGCGCCGCCGTTCGCCGAAGACGCCCGGCAAGTGCCACTGGAAATCGACGCCCGAGCGTTCAAGGGCGAGGTGGTGAAAATCCTCGCCTGGGCCGAGCTCAATCCTTTGCCGAAAATTGTCGATTTCCAGCCGCTGGATCGGGTGTTGCCCTGGCTGTCGATCCGTATTCGTGTCGAGCAAGCCACGCCGCTGCGCGCGGCCGTCCTGACTCGCGACGGTGTGTGGCATGTCGGTTCGACCCTGATCGATGCGGCGGGCGGCGGATGCACGGCGCCGAGCGTGGTGCGCACCCAGCCGGGTTGGGAAGAGCACATCGGCGAAGTGCTTGGCGGACGTTATCCCCGTGGCGAGTTCAGCCGCTTGCGTTTGCAGGTGGCGCACCCGATGGATAACGGCATGGTCGGCGGTATCCCGGAATTCTTCATCAACCATGCCGAGCTGCGGGATCAGAACGATCAATTACTGGCCCGCCTCGAACTGTTTCCCGCCGTCAGCGAAAACCCCAACCTGGCCTTCGACATCGAAGGGGCAGGGCAGACGCGCCTGTTGCTGCGCGACAACAGCGGCAACGAATTTGATGCGGCCATACCCTGACTCAAAGGAGCGCGTGATGCGCTGGATGCTGCTGTTGTTCATCTGCCTGAGCCTTCCGGCGTTGGCCGAACTCGACTATTCACTCAAACCCCGACAGATCGCCGCCGACACCTGGCTGCTGGAAGGCAGCACCGACAATTTTGCCAAGGCCAACGGCGGCAACATCGTCAACACCGCCTTCATCGTCACCGAACGCGGGGTGGTGGTGATCGACACCGGGCCGTCCCGGCGATACGGCGAAGCGATGCGCAAAGCCATTGCCGCGACCACCGACAAACCGGTGATCCAGGTGCTGCTGACGCATCATCATCCCGATCATGTGCTGGGCAATCAGGCCTTCAGCGATGTGCCGATCGGCGCGCTCGCGGGCACCTGCGAGTTGTTGAAGCAGCAGGGTGACGCCATGGCCGAGAACATGTATCGGCTGGTGGGCGACTGGATGCGGGGCACCGAAGTGGTGTTGCCGACCGAGACGCTGACGCCCGGCGTGCGAAATTTTGGGGATCACGATCTGCGCCTGCTGAGCCTGGGTGGGCATACCGGCGCGGATCTGGCTATTCTCGACCAGCAAACCGGCGTGCTGTTTGCCGGGGATCTGGTGTTTTACCAGCGGGCGCTGACCACGCCCAACAGCCCGGGGTTGTCGGTGTGGCTGGCGGACATCGCCACGCTTCAGGGGTTGGCGTGGACGCTCATCGTCCCCGGTCACGGCCCGATCTCCACGGATGCAAAACCGTTCGAACAAATGCGCGACTACCTTGGCTGGCTCGACCAGTTGATGCGCGAGGGTGCGGCCGACGGCAGCGACATGGCCGAGATGATCCGCAGCCCGATTCCCGAACGCTTCGCCGGGATCAGCCTGAGTCGCTACGAACTGATCCGCAGCGTCAGCCATCTCTATCCGCGCTACGAGCGCACGCAAATGAAACGCGTTGACTCAAACCTGTAGGAGCCAGCTTGCTGGCGATCGGGACGCCGCGGTCTGCCTGATACACCGCGTCGCCTGGATCGCCAGCAAGCTGGCTCCTACAGGGTTGGGGCGTTCAAAAAACCGATGTCAGACCCTGTACTAAGGAACTAGCAATCTCAGCACTGCGGGCAATTGTTGCAAGGGCGGCGGCGCCCAAGAATCTGCACCAGACCGGGAAAATTTCCCGGGTATAACAATAACCGCAGAGGCAGCCGTCATGACCCAACCCGCACGTCGCCAACCCTTCGTCTTGAGCCTGTTGCTCAGTGCCATGCTGTTGTCCGGCACTGCATTGGCCGCCGTCACCGACCAGGACATTCTCCAGGACCCCAAGAACCCGGAGCAGGTCGTCACCAACGGTCTGGGCGTCCAGGGTCAACGCTACAGCCCGCTCGACACCCTCAACGTCAACAACGTGAAGGACTTGCGGCCGGTCTGGGCCTTCTCCTTCGGTGGCGAAAAACAACGCGGTCAGCAAGCACAACCGATGATCAAGGACGGCGTGATGTACATGACCGGCTCCTACTCGCGGGTGTTTGCGGTGGATGCGCGCACCGGCAAGAAACTCTGGCAATACGATGCGCGTCTGCCCGATGACATCCGCCCGTGCTGTGACGTGATCAACCGGGGCGTGGCGCTGTATGGCGACCTGGTGATTTTCGGTACCCTCGACGCCAAGCTCGTGGCCCTGAACAAAGACACCGGCAAAGTGGTGTGGAGCAAGAAAGTCGCCGACCACAAGGAAGGCTATTCGATCAGCGCCGCGCCGCTGGTGATCAACGGCAAACTGATTACCGGCGTGGCCGGTGGCGAGTTCGGCGTGGTGGGCAAGATCGAAGCCTACGACCCGAAAAACGGTGATCTGTTGTGGACCCGGCCAACCGTCGAGGGCCACATGGGCTACGTCTACAAGGACGGCAAAGCAGTAGAGAACGGCATCTCCGGTGGCGAAGCAGGCAAGACCTGGCCCGGCGATCTGTGGAAAACCGGCGGCGCCGCACCTTGGCTCGGCGGCTACTACGACCCAGAAACCAATCTGCTGCTGTTCGGCACCGGCAACCCGGCGCCGTGGAACTCGCACCTGCGCCCTGGCGACAACCTTTACTCGTCGTCACGCCTGGCGCTGAACCCGGACGACGGCACCATCAAATGGCATTTCCAGAGCACGCCCCACGACGGCTGGGACTATGACGGCGTGAACGAACTGGTGTCGTTCAACTACAGCGAAGGCGGCAAAGAAATCAAAGCCGCCGCGACTGCGGACCGCAACGGTTTCTTCTACGTACTGGATCGCACCAACGGCAAGTTCATTCGCGGCTTCCCCTTCGTCGACAAGATCACCTGGGCCACTGGCCTCGATAAACAAGGCCGGCCGATCTACAACGAAGCCAGCCGTCCGGGCGCACCGGGCACCGAAGCCAAGGGCAGTTCGGTGTTCGTCGCCCCGGCGTTCCTCGGCGCAAAAAACTGGATGCCGATGGCCTACAACAAGGACACCGGGTTGTTCTACGTACCGTCCAACGAGTGGGGCATGGACATCTGGAACGAAGGCATCGCCTACAAGAAAGGCGCAGCATTCCTCGGTGCCGGTTTCACCATCAAGCCCTTGAACGAAGACTACATCGGCGTACTGCGCGCCATCGACCCGAAAACCGGCAAGGAAGTCTGGCGTCACAAGAACTTCGCGCCGCTGTGGGGCGGGGTGCTGACCACTAAAGGCAACCTGGTGTTCACCGGCACGCCGGAAGGTTTCCTCCAGGCGTTCAATGCCAAGACCGGCGAGAAAGTCTGGGAATTCCAGACCGGCTCCGGCGTACTCGGCTCGCCCGTGACCTGGGAAATGGACGGCGAGCAGTACGTTTCGGTTCTGTCCGGATGGGGCGGCGCGGTTCCGCTGTGGGGCGGTGAAGTGGCCAAGCGCGTGAAGGACTTCAACCAGGGCGGCATGCTCTGGACCTTCAAGTTGCCGAAAGACCTGGTGGCCAAGCACTAACTCCGCCACACCCCTGTAGGAGCGAGCTTGCTCGCGATGAACCTGAGGCCGACGCGGGGCACCAGACACCCCGCGTTATCGTTGACGACCATCGCGAGCAAGCTCGCTCCTACAGGGGAATGCGTGAAACCTACTACCAAATAACGAGAGCCCCCCCTGCCAACGGCGCATTCGTCTGGCACGCGGGGCTCTCTACTATCGGTTCATCGCCTGTTTGCCCGACAGGCATCGACCCAGACAGAGGCCCATCATGATCTACGCACAACCCGGAACACCCGGCGCCGTCGTTTCCTTCAAACCGCGCTACGGCAACTTCATCGGCGGCGAGTTCGTCGCACCGGTCAATGGCGAGTACTTCACCAACACCTCGCCGGTAACCGGTGAAGTGATCGCCGAGTTCCCGCGCTCCAGCGCCGCCGACATCGAAAGGGCGCTCGACGCCGCCCACGCCGCTGCCGATGCCTGGGGCAAAACCTCGGCGCAGGACCGCTCGCTGGTGCTGCTGAAAATCGCCGATCGCATCGAACAAAACCTCGAAATCCTTGCCGTCACCGAAACCTGGGACAACGGCAAGGCCGTGCGCGAAACCCTCAACGCCGACGTGCCGCTGGCCGCCGACCACTTCCGTTACTTCGCCGGTTGCATCCGTGCACAGGAAGGTGGCGCCGCCGAAATCAACGAGCTGACCACCGCCTATCATTTTCACGAGCCATTGGGCGTGGTCGGGCAGATCATCCCGTGGAACTTCCCGCTGCTGATGGCCGCGTGGAAACTCGCCCCGGCCCTGGCGGCCGGCAACTGCATCGTGCTCAAGCCTGCCGAGCAGACACCGCTGTCGATCATGGTCTTCGCCGAACTGATCGCCGACTTGCTGCCGGCCGGCGTGCTCAACATCGTGCAAGGTTTCGGCCGCGAAGCCGGTGAGGCACTGGCCACCAGCAAACGTATCGCCAAGATCGCCTTCACCGGCTCCACTCCGGTGGGCGCGCACATCATGCATTGCGCCGCCGAGAACATTATTCCGAGCACCGTCGAACTGGGCGGCAAGTCGCCGAACATCTTCTTCGAAGACATCATGAACGCCGAGCCACAGTTCATCGAGAAAGCCGCCGAAGGTCTGGTGCTCGCCTTCTTCAACCAGGGCGAAGTCTGCACCTGCCCGTCGCGTGCGCTGGTGCAAGAGTCGATCTACGAACCGTTCATGGCCGAGGTGATGAAGAAGATCGTCAAGATCAAACGCGGCAACCCGCTGGACACCGACACCATGGTCGGCGCCCAGGCGTCCGAGCAGCAATACGACAAGATTCTCTCGTACCTGAAAATTGCCCAGGAGGAGGGCGCCGAGCTACTCACCGGTGGCGCGGCGGAACGGCTTGAAGGCGACTTGTCGAGCGGCTATTACATCCAGCCGACCCTGCTCAAGGGCCACAACAAGATGCGCGTGTTCCAGGAAGAAATCTTCGGCCCGGTGGTGGGCATCACCACGTTCAAGGACGAAGCCGAAGCCCTGGCGATTGCCAACGACAGCGAGTTCGGCCTCGGTGCCGGCCTGTGGACCCGCGACATCAACCGTGCCTACCGCATGGGCCGGGCGATCAAGGCCGGGCGCGTCTGGACCAACTGCTACCACCTGTACCCGGCGCATGCCGCGTTCGGTGGCTACAAGAAATCCGGTGTCGGCCGTGAGAACCACAAGATGATGCTCGACCATTATCAGCAGACCAAAAACCTGCTGGTGAGCTACGACATCAACCCGCTGGGGTTCTTCTAACCCCCGCAAAATCACCACAATCCCCCTGTGGGAGCGAGCCTGCTCGCGATGGCGGCGTGACAGTCAACATCAATGTTGAATGTAATGGCCTCATCGCCGGCAAGCCGGTCTCGCTCCCACATTGGATTTTTGTGTGCCTGACGACCGCGCCATACCCCCTACCAACGCACCCCACAACCTCCTTCGAAAGTAGCATTCGGGCGCCCGGCGCACCGTGCATTAATGGTGCTACCGGAATCGTCCGGCACAAGAAGAGGAATGACCCATGTGGACTAAACCCGCGTTTACCGATCTGCGCATTGGCTTCGAAGTGACGATGTATTTCGCCAACCGCTGATCGTCCACCCGGCCAGCCGCTGCGTTGGCCGGGCCTGCCTTCTGGAGCATCGCCCATGCACATTCGCGTTCTCGGTTCCGCCGCTGGCGGTGGTTTTCCGCAGTGGAACTGCAACTGTCGCCAGTGCGCCGGTATGCGCGATGGCAGCCTGCGTGCGCAACGTCGCACGCAATCCTCCATTGCCCTGAGCGACAACGGTGTGGACTGGGTGCTGTGCAATGCCTCCCCGGATATCCGCGCGCAACTCGAGAGTTTCGCGCCGCTGCAACCGGCACGTCGTTTGCGCGACACGGCCATTGCCGGCGTGGTCCTGATGGACAGCCAGATCGACCATTGCACCGGCCTGTTGAGCCTGCGCGAGGGCTGCCCGCATTCGGTGTGGTGCACCGAGCGGGTTCATGAAGACCTGAGCAGCGGCTTTCCGTTATTCACCATGCTCAAGCACTGGAACGGCGGTTTGCAGTGGCAACCGATCGGACTCGACCGACAGCCGTTCAGCATCGCGGCCTGCGAGCATTTGCAGTTTCGGGCCATTCCACTGGTCAGCAATGCACCGCCGTATTCACCGAACCGAGGCAACCCACAGCCGGGTGACACCATTGGCTTGTTTATCGAAGACCGGCGCACGGGCGCTTCGTTGTTCTATGCGCCGGGCCTCGGGCAAATCGATGACGAGGTGTTGAGCTGGATGCAGCGTGCCGATTGCCTGTTGCTGGATGGCACGTTGTGGCGCGATGACGAAATGCGCGTCTGTGAAGTCGGCCAGAGCCTGGGCAGCGAGATGGGGCATCTGCCGCAGAGTGGGGCAGGCGGGATGCTGGAGGTGTTGGAGGGTTTTACTCGTCAGCGCAAGGTGCTGATCCACATTAACAACACCAACCCGATCCTCGACGAAGACTCGGCTGAGCGGGCGTTGCTGGAGCGGCGGGGGATCGAGGTGGCTTATGACGGCATGGATATTGTGCTGTAGCGGATGACGCCTTCGCGGGCAAGTCGGATCGCCGCACCGCTCGCTCCTACAGGTACAGCGTGGTCCTTGTAGGAGCGAGGCTTGCCCGCGAAGGCGCCAGACCAGACACCGCAAATCCTCCAGGAGACCTGCAATGACTGATACAGCGATGACCCCCACCGAATTCGAACAGGCCCTGCGCGCCAAAGGCGCGTACTACCACATCCATCACCCGTTCCACCAAGCCATGTACGCCGGTCGTGCCAGTCGTGAGCAGATTCAAGGCTGGGTCGCCAACCGCTTCTACTACCAGATCAACATTCCGCTCAAGGACGCCGCCATCCTCGCCAACTGCCCGGACCGCGACGTGCGTCGCGAATGGCTGCAACGGATTCTCGACCACGACGGCGTGCCTGGCAGCGAAGGCGGTATCGAAGCCTGGCTGCGGTTGGGCGAAGCGGTGGGCCTGGATCGTGAGCAGATTCTGTCCCAGGAGCTGGTATTGCCCGGTGTACGTTTCGCCGTGGACGCCTACGTCAATTTCGCCCGGCGCGCCTGCTGGCAGGAAGCGGCCAGCAGCTCGCTGACCGAGCTGTTCGCCCCGCAGATCCACCAGTCGCGGCTGGACGCCTGGCCCGCGCATTACCCGTGGATCGACGTCGCCGGTTACGACTATTTCCGCACGCGCCTGAGTCAGGCGCGGCGCGATGTCGAGCACGGTTTGCGCATTACCCTGGCGCACTACGTCACCGTCGAAGCCCAGCAGCGCATGCTGGAAATCCTCCAGTTCAAGCTCGACGTGCTGTGGAGCATGCTCGACGCCATGAGCATGGCCTATGAGCTGGAACGCCCGCCGTATCACACGGTGACCAGCGAACGCGTCTGGCATCGGGGGATCGCCTTGTGAGCCCGATCAATCGTGCGCAGTCACCGGCATTGCGCCGGGGTTTTCGGCTGCAGTGGGAACCTCGTCAGGACTGCCACGTGCTGCTGTACCCCGAAGGCATGATCAAACTCAACGCCAGTGCCGGGCAGATTCTCGATCTGCTGGACGGTCAACGCAGTGTGGCGGCGATCATTGATTTGCTCTCCGCGAGTTTTCCCGGTGTGCCGGGGATCGACGAGGATGTGCTGGCGTTTCTGGAGGTGGCCCATGCTCAATTCTGGATCGAATGATGCGCCGCCGGGGCCACCGCTGTGGCTGCTGGCGGAGCTGACTTATCGCTGCCCGTTGCAATGCCCCTATTGCTCAAATCCATTGGATTTCGCCCAGCAAGGCGCAGAGCTGAGCACTGACGAATGGATTCGCGTGTTCCGCGAAGCGCGTGCGATGGGCGCTGCGCAACTGGGGTTTTCCGGCGGTGAGCCGTTGGTGCGCCAGGACCTGGCGGAGCTGATAAAAGCCGCACGGGACATGGGTTACTACACCAACCTGATCACCTCGGGCATCGGCCTGACCGAACAGAAAGTCCATGATTTCAAGGTCGCCGGGCTCGACCATATCCAGATCAGCTTCCAGGCCGCCGACGAGGCGGTCAACAACATGCTCGCCGGTTCGCGCAAGGCGTTCGCGCAGAAACTCGCCATGGCCCGCGCGGTGAAAGCCCAGGGTTATCCGATGGTGCTGAATTTCGTCACCCATCGGCACAACATCGACCGCATCGACCGCATCATCGACTTGTGCCTGGAGCTGGAAGCGGATTTTGTCGAGCTGGCCACGTGTCAGTTTTATGGGTGGGCCGAGCTCAATCGCGTGGGCCTGTTGCCGACCCGCGAGCAATTGCAGCGCGCCGAACGCATCACTAATGAATACCGCGAACGGCTTGAAGCGCAGGGGCATCCGTGCAAGTTGATCTTCGTCACCCCGGATTACTACGAAGAACGCCCCAAGACCTGCATGAACGGCTGGGCCAACCTGTTTCTCGACATCACCCCGGACGGCACGGCGTTGCCCTGTCATAGCGCCCGGCAATTGCCGGTGACATTCCCCAATGTGCGCGAACACAGCATCGAGCACATCTGGACCGACTCCTTCGGTTTCAACCGCTTCCGTGGCGACGACTGGATGAAGGAGCCGTGCCGTTCCTGCGATGAAAAACACAAGGACCTGGGTGGCTGCCGCTGCCAGGCGTTCATGCTGACCGGCGATGCCGCCAATGCCGACCCGGTGTGCAGCAAGTCACCGCACCATGGCGTGATCCTCAAGGCTCGCGAGGAGGCCGATGCGCCGGGGCAGGGCATGGAACATTTGACCTTGCGCAATGAGAAGGCCTCCCGCTTGATCTATCGCGGATAGATCAAACACCGCAAATCCCCTGTAGGAGCGAGCCTGCTCGCGATGGTGTGTCAGCAAAATAAGTGTCGACTGACACACCATCGCGAGCAGGCTCGCTCCCACAGGGGAATCAACGTTGATCTTTGGTCTGATTGCATTCACAGCCGGATGGGTTAGTGTGGTTCCTACCTTCCAAAACAATAAAAACAGGCTTTCCAATGAGCCAGAGTCTCAGCCAGCTGCGTAAATTCGTTTCGCCTGAAATCATCTTCGGTGCCGGTTGCCGGCACAACGTCGGCAACTATGCCAAGACCTTTGGCGCGCGCAAGGTCCTGGTGGTCAGCGATCCCGGCGTCATTGCCGCCGGGTGGGTCGCCGATGTCGAGGCCAGCCTGCAGGCCCAGGGCATCGATTACTTTTTGTATAGCGACGTTTCGCCCAACCCGCGTGTCGAGGAAGTCATGCTCGGTGCCGAGTTGTACCGGGAAAACCATTGCGACGTGATCGTCGCCGTCGGTGGCGGCAGCCCGATGGATTGCGGCAAGGGCATCGGCATTGTCGTCGCTCACGGGCGCAGCATTCTCGAGTTCGAAGGGGTGGACACCATCAGCGTGCCCAGCCCGCCACTGATCCTGATCCCGACCACCGCCGGCACCTCGGCGGACGTCTCGCAATTCGTGATCATCTCCAACCAGCAAGAACGCATGAAATTCTCCATCGTCAGTAAAGCGGTGGTGCCGGACGTGTCTCTGATCGACCCGGAAACCACCCTGAGCATGGACCCGTTCCTGTCGGCCTGTACCGGCATCGACGCGTTGGTGCATGCCATCGAAGCCTTCGTCTCCACGGGCCACGGGCCACTGACCGACCCCCACGCGCTGGAAGCCATGCGCCTGATCAACGGCAACCTGGTGCAGATGATCGCCAACCCGACGGACATCGCCCTGCGCGAGAAAATCATGCTCGGCAGCATGCAGGCCGGGCTGGCGTTCTCCAACGCGATCCTCGGCGCGGTGCACGCCATGTCTCACAGCCTCGGTGGCTTCCTCGATTTGCCCCATGGCCTGTGCAACGCGGTGTTGGTGGAGCACGTGGTGGCCTTCAATTACAGCTCTGCGCCGGAACGCTTCAAGGTAATTGCCGAGACGTTCGGCATCGATTGCCGTGGCCTCAATCACCGGCAAATTTGCGGGCGGCTGGTTGAACATCTGATCGCGTTGAAACACGCCATCGGCTTCCACGAAACCCTCGGCTTGCACGGCGTCAGCACGGCGGACATCCCGTTCCTGTCGCAACATGCCATGCACGACCCGTGCATCCTGACCAACCCGCGTGAATCCAGTCAGCGTGATGTCGAGGTCGTCTATGGCGAAGCCCTCTGACGAGCAACAGGCGGCGCTGGCCGGCTTGCTCGGATTGGGCAGCCATTCGGCGCGCAAGAGCCATTACCCGGAACTGGCCGCCCGCCTGGAGGACCTGGAAACCGAGCGCAATCGCTACAAGTGGCTGTTCGAGCACGCGGTCTACGGGATTTTCCAGGCCAGCCTCGACGGCGGCATGCGGGCAGCCAACACGGCGCTGGCACGCATGCTCGGCTATCAGGGCCCGCAAGACGTGATGTTTTCCAAGGCAGACCTGGCCAGCCAGCTGTTCGTCGGCGGTGAGCAGGAGCTGGAAAACATCGGCGAGATCCTTCGGCATCAAGGCAGCCTGCATGGCTACGAAACCCAGTTGCGTCGCCAGGACGGCAGCAGCGTCGATGTGCTGATGAACCTGTTGCTCAGGCCCGATAAGGAACAACTGGTGGAGGGGTTTGTCGCCGACATCACCGAGCGCAAACAGGCCCAGCAACGGTTGCAACAGCTCAATGACGAACTGGAGCAACGCGTCACCGCGCGCACCGACGAATTGCTCGAAGCCAACCGCAACCTGCAGCAACAGATCACCCAGCGTAAACAGATCGCCGAAGCCTTGCGCGATGCCCGTGATGCCGCCGAGGCCGCCAATCGCAGCAAGGACAAATACCTCGCCGCCGCCAGTCATGACCTGCTGCAACCGCTCAACGCCGCGCGTTTGCTGATTTCGACCCTGCGTGAGCGCAAACTGCCGGACGTCGAGCAGGTGCTGGTCGAACGCACGCATCAGGCCCTGGAAGGGGCGGAGGATTTGCTCACCGATTTGCTGGACATCTCCCGGCTCGATCAAGCGGCAGTCAAACCGGATGTCGCGTTGTACCGCCTCGATGAATTGCTCGGGCCGCTGGTGTCGGAATTCCAGTCAGTGGCCGACGCGGCCGGGCTGCGCTTGCGTGTGCACATGGGCGATTACGCCATTCGCACCGACCTGCGCCTGATGACGCGCATCCTGCGCAATTTCCTCAGCAACGCCTGTCGCTATACCGACGAGGGCAGCATCCTGCTCGGTGCCCGGCGTCGTGGTGACAGGCTGCGTCTGGAAGTCTGGGACACCGGGCGCGGGATCCCGGCGGATCGCCTCGACTCGATCTTCCTTGAGTTCAATCAACTGGACGTCGGCCGCGCCGCCGACCGCAAAGGTGTGGGGCTGGGGTTGGCGATCGTCGAGCGCATCGCCAAGATTCTCGACTACCGGGTCCAGGTGCATTCGCTGCCGGGACGCGGCTCGATGTTCAGCATTGAGGTGCCGATTTCCCGTGAGGTTCCGTTACCCATCAGCCTCGCGGCGCCGCAGCCGGGCACGGGCAATCCGCTGCCAGGCCGGCGTTTGCTGGTGCTGGACAACGAGGTCAGCATTCTGCAAAGCATGAGCGCGCTGCTCGGCCAATGGGGTTGCGAAGTGGTCACCGCCACCGACGAAGCCTCGGCGCTGGCCGCGTTGCAGGGTCACGCGCCGGAGCTGATTCTGGCGGATTACCACCTCGATCATGGGGTGGTGGGGTGTGAGGTGGTCCGGCATTTGCGCGAGCATTTCAGCCAGACGATTCCGGCGGTGATCATCACCGCCGACCGCACCGATCAGTGCCGCCGCTCCTTGCAGCGACTGGATGCGCCGTTGCTGAACAAGCCGGTGAAACCCGGCAAGTTACGTGCGGTGCTGAGTCAGCTGTTGGGGTAGGCGCGGTATTGCAGGCTGAAACCCAGCTCGGCGGATTGACCTTGTTCGAGCAACACCAGTCCCGGCCGACCGGGCAAGTGGTGCGCATTGACTGGATGGCTCACCGGTTCGATGCAGAAAAACCCCAGGTCCACCGGGCAGTAGAGCAGGTAGTAATCGCTGCCGCTGGCCTGGCATTCCAGTTCATAACCGAGGTCGGGTTGCTGGATCAGGCAATGGCCATCCCATTGGCAGAAACCGTTGTCGACCAGCGTGTCGGGCAGGTCCTTGAGCTGGCGAAAATCCCACTCGGCAGGCAAAGGACCGAGTCGGGTCGGCAGTTTCGAGGCGTCGCACCACCACACCTGCTCAGCCTTGGCCTGTAACCGAGTGCCGGCGGTACGCGGCAAGTACGGATGCAGCCCCAAACCATGCCACGCGGCGCGTTCGGCCAGATGCGTGACGTGCAACTCAATGCTCAGTTTGCCCTGGCTCAAATGAAAACGCTGCCGGGCGCGATAGGCGAACGGCCTGGTGCTGTCGAGTTGCAGGACGACTTCATCGCGGGTCTGCGAAACCACCTGCCACGGTTGTTGCCAGGCGCTGCCGTGAATCGGCAGGGGATCGGTGAGGCTGTTGGGCTCGAGCGCGAGCCAGCCGTCCGGGCGATCGAAACCACCGTCGGAAATTCGGTTGGACCATGGCACCAGCGGAAAACAGCCGAGCTTGCCCGGCAGACCGGTGTTCAGCGCGTGCGCGTCACTGTGGCGCAACAGCGGCTGACCCGAACTGTTGACGGTCCAGTTGACGATGCTGCCACCAGTTTCGGGGGCGAGGGTAAGGTGGGTGAATTCGTCTTCGAGTTCGAGCAGTGTTGGCGTCATGGTGACCCGCGAAATCAATGAATGCGTGGACTATCCGTAGGAGCCAGGCTTGCCGGCGAAGGCGTGTTTGAGATCGCCTTCGCCGGCAAGCCTGGCTCCTACAGGTACAGCGTTGTCTGGCGAATTCGGTCAGTGGCTGAAAAGGGGTTCGGGCAAGCCTTTTACCCCGGGATCAAGGGCAAACACACCGCCCGCCAGTGACTGTTCGTCATGGTCGTCGCCGGGGCGGATCGAGGTCACGAACAGGGTGTCCAGTCGACTGCCACCAAAGGCGCACATGGTCGGTTTTTTCACCGGTACGGTGAGGGAGCGGTCCAGGCGTCCGTCGGGGGTGAAACGGTGAATCAGCCCGGCATCGTTGGCACAAATCCAATAGCAGCCTTCGGCATCCACGGCAGCGCCATCGGGGCGACCGCAGAAGTGATTCATGTCGACGAACAGCCGACGGTTTGTCGGTGTGCCGCTGTCAATGTCGTAATCGAAGGCCCAGATTTGCTGGGCCAGGGGATGCGAGTCAGACAGGTACATCGTGCGCCCGTCCGGGCTGAAGCCCAGGCCGTTGGGGACGATGAATCCTGAAAGTAGCGCGTCGAGCGGCCCGCGCTGGCCGTCGGCGTAGCGATACAGCGCTCCGTCGGCCGCGTTGGCGCCCATGTTCAACACCATGCTGCCGGCCCAGAAACGCCCCTGACGGTCGCAGCGACCATCGTTGAGGCGCATGTCGGTGCGCGGGTGATCGACGTGGGCCAGCAGTTCGCTGTCGAGGCTGCCGTCATTGTGCGGCTGGAGGCGGAAGAATCCGCTTTCCATCCCGGCGACCCAGCTGCCATCGCGGTGACGCGCGATGCAGGCGAGCATCTCCGGCGCCGTCCAGGCCTCGACATGCCCGGTTTCGGCGCTCCAGCGTTGCAGGCCCCCGGCGGGAATATCGACCCAGTACAGGGCGTTTTCTTCCGGGACCCAGACCGGGCTTTCACCGACCGTGTTGCGGGCATCGACAATCAATTCGGCTTGCATGGCAACTCATTCCCTGGGTTTTTGTTGTGGGGATCAAGTGAACAGCGCTGACTCAATCGCCGAACGGACCGGACGCGACAAACGCGCCACCCTGGTAAACCATCGCCGGGTCATCAGCGGCCGGCATCGGCTGGGCGTCGATTTTTGCACGGAACACTTCAGAGGTGTCCTGCGGTGCATAACCCAGCGCGGTGGCGTAGCGGTTGTCCCACCAGAGATTCTTGTTGTCGGAAGCGCCATAGACCACGGTGTGGCCGACGTTCGGCGCGTACAGGGAGCGTTCGATCAGTTGGGTCAGGTCGCCGAAGCTCAGCCAGGTGCTCATCATTCGACGGTTTAGCGGTTCCGGGAACGAGGAGCCGATACGGATGCTGACGGTCTCGATGCCGTAGCGATCGAAGTAGAAGCTGGCCATGTCTTCGCCGTAGGACTTGGACAAACCGTAGTAGCTGTCCGGGCGGCGAGGGGATCGGCCGTCAATCACTTCATCCTGTTTGTAGAAACCGATGACGTGGTTGGAACTGGCGAAAATCACCCGCTTGACGCCATGACGGCGCGCCGCTTCGTAGATGTGGAACACGCCGCAAATGTTGGCGCCGAGGATGTCTTCGAACGAATGCTCTGTCGACACGCCGCCGAAGTGCAGGATCGCGTCCACGCCTTCGACCAGGTGATGCACGGCTTGCTTGTCCGCGAGGTCGCAGGTCACGACTTCTTCGCGGTCATCAATGGCGGGGGCGATGTCGGCGATGTCCGACAGGCGAATGACTTTGGCGTAAGGGCGCAGGCGTTCGCGCAGCACTTTACCGAGGCCACCGGCGGCACCGGTCAGCAGCAGGCGATTGAAAGGGGCTTGGGAAGTGGTGGTCATGGAAGTTCCTGGGCGCGAAATTATTGTTGTTGAGTTCGTTGTAGGTTGTCGTACGACTGTGCCGAAGTATCGTTAGGGTTTCCGGGTCTTGTCAACGCAACTTTGGTCAAAAAAGACGGAGGGTTAACCACTATCCCCTGTAGGAGCCGGCTTGCCGGCGATGGACGTTAACGATCACGCGTAATAACTGGATAATCGCGTCGCTTGTGAACCCATCGCCAGCAAGCTGGCTCCTACAGGGTATGGATCAGTCGGGACGCGTATTACAGCAACGAAATCGGGTAATTGATGATAATGCGGTTTTCATCGAACTCGTTGTTGCTGAAGTCTTTGCGAATGCTCGCGTTGCGCCATTTTACGTTGAGGTTCTTCAGCACGCCGCTCTGTATGGTGTAGGCCAGTTCCGATTCGCGGCCCCATTCCTTGCCGTCGGTGATAGCGCCGGTGTGCACGTTATCGCCGCTGATGTAGCGGTTCATCATCGTCAGGCCGGGAATGCCCAAGGCGACGAAGTTGTAGTCATGACGCAGTTGCCAGGATTTTTCCCTGGCGTTGTCGTAGCTGGAGTTGTAGCTGTCGTTGGCCAGGGTGCCGCCGCTGGTGCCGTTGACGCGCATCCAGGCATTGTCGCCGGTGAGCTTTTGCAGGCCGACGTAAAAGGTGTTGCCGCCGTATTTGGCAGACAGCATGGCGAACGTGGTTTTGTTGTCCAGGTCACCGGCCAGGGCACTGCCATCTTCCTTGCCGTTGAAGAAGCCGAGGTTGGCGCCGAGGGTCCAGTCGCCGATGGGTTGGCTGTGGCTCAGGTTGAAATACTGCTGCTGATAAATGTCGCTGAGTTCTGCGTACCAGACGCCGACCTGCGTGCGCTTCTCGTTGAACAGGTATTCACCACCACCGAAGTTGAAACGGTCCGAGGTGAACGCCGCTTTGCCGTTCATGGACATGTCTTCCATGCTCGCATCGTTGCGCGGGCTGTTCTGGCGGAACTGGCCGCCGTAGAGCGTCAGACCGCTGATCTCGGTAGAGGTCACCTGGCCACCGCGGAAGGTTTGCGGCAGGGAGCGGCCGTCATCCGAGCGCAGGATTGGCAGTATCGGCATCCATTCGCCGACCTTCAATTCGGTTTTCGAGATTTTGCCTTTGAGCGCCACCCCCATCCGGCCGAAGTTGTCGGCAGGGCGGCCGTCATCGTGGATCGGCAGCAGTTGCGTACCGCCGGTGCCTTTGCCGCCATCGAGCTTCTGCGAGTACAGGCCCAGCACATCCACACCAAAACCGACCGGGCCTGGGGTGAATCCTGACTTGGCGTCGAGGATGAAGTTTTGCGTCCACTCTTCGGCCTTGCCTTGTGGGTAGGTCGGGTTGGTGAAGTTGCGGTTGATGTAGAAGTTGCGCAGGTTCAGCGTGGCCTTGGCGTCATCGACGAAACCTTCGGCGTGGCCGATCACAGGCATGGCGAGTACGGCCAGGCTGCTGCAACCGATCAGGCTCAGGGTATGCCGGCGTGCGAAGACAGGGCGAGAGGTGCGGATGGAGGAATTGCGGGCGAGTTTGCTCACTGTGACGTTCCCTGGGTATTTGTTGTTTTTATTTTTGTCATACGTCGTCGTACAACATCAGGGCGATTATTTGCGAGTGTTTCAGGGTATGTCAATCAGAAGTTATACGATGACTTGAATGGCTTTACACGATCCCTGTAGGAGCCGGCTTGCCGGCGATGGCGATTTCAAGTACGCCATCGCCGGCAAGCCGGCTCCTACAGGGGGCGTGTTTTATCCGGTAATCATCGGGGGCATGGTGCCCAGGAGGGAGACTGCCGCCACCGCGCCAATGCCCAGCAGCCACTCCATAATCACGCTGGTTTTGAGCGTCGCCATGCGCTGCTCGCACTCCTTGATCCGCTGCCGATTGAACAGCGCCAACCCCAGCATCGCACCTACCAGCAGCACCTTGATCAGCAGAATCAACGCAAACCCGGACAGCAACGGGGTCGGCCAGAACTGCCCGCTCAACACCCGCACATTGATCAGCCCGGTGATCACCAATCCCGCCACCAGCGCATAACCGACACCGCTGAAGCGTTGCAGTATTTCGCGGACAGCATGGCCAGCCGGTTGCAGCAGGATCATCACCAGCAGCAACAACCCACCGAGCCAGGCGCCGACGCAGGTCAGGTGAATGATTTGATTGAGGATCAGCAACTGGCCGCTGAGGCCATCGAGCATCGCGCCGTGACCGACCGGCGCCAACGTCGCCAGCAGCAGGCCGCCGAGGACCAGGCGCAAGGGCAGGCTGGCGTGAAGCGGTGTCAGCAGCACAACCATCAGCAAACCATTGAGCAGCAGATGCCAGCGCCAGACCTGGCCGAAAAACGTATTGCCCAGCACCAGGCGCAAGGTCGATGGATCGAACGCCGCCTCCCACGCACCGGCCATGCTGACGGTGATCAGCAGCAGCCAGGCGATGCCGCTGACCAATGCGACCGAGGCGAGCCAGCGGCTGACTCGCGCCAGCGTTTTGTCCAGCAACGCCTCATGACCCAACAGCAGCGGCCTGAATACCCAGACCCCGAACAGCATCAGCACCACGGTGAAATGCAGGAAGCGGCACAGCACCATCGCGCTCGTCATGAATTACTGGCCAACCTTGAAGCTGTAGGCGCCTTCGCTTTTGTGGGTATCGACCGACACCGCATGCCATTCGACTTTGTAGGCGCCCGCCGCCAGTGGCGCAGCCGGGGTCACGACCAGGGTCTTTTTATCGCTGCCTTCGGTGGCCAGGCTTTTCACCTCAACATTGGCGCCGTCCTTGCTGATCGTGACTTTGGTGAATGCCGCTTCGACACCTTCGGAGAACACCAGGCGCAAATCCGACGGTGCACTGACGGTGCTGTCGGCAGCCGGCGTCTGGCTTTTCAGATGGGCATGGGCAAACACCGACGAAGCGGCGAGCAGTGAGCCGAGCAGGGCGGCGGCGGTCAGGGTTTTCTTGAAAAGCATCGTGGATACCTCAGAGGCAGGTTCGAAGAAGGGCGACAGTTTAACTGTGAGCGTCGGCGGGTGGGTGTACGAAGTTTCGTTTTCCGCTGTCGCCGCGATGTAGAGCGGATGCTAGTCTTGAGCAACGCTGTTGTCAGGGAGCCCTCATGGGCAATCACAAGATCGAGATTCGCCGCAGTAACGTCGAAAAAATTCTGCTCGGGGCCGAAAAGGTCTTTGCCGAAAAAGGTTTCGGCGGCACCGCCATGGCCGACATCGCCGCTGAAGTGCAACTGCCGCGCTCCAATCTGCATTACTACTTCAGCACCAAGACCGAGCTCTACAGCGCCGTGCTGTTCGATTTGCTGGAAGTGTGGAAGCAGGATGCGCTGTGCTTCGAGATGTTCGATGACCCGCGCGTGGTGCTCAGCAGCTACATCCGCGCCAAGATGAACCACTCGCGCAGCCGGCCTTACGGTTCGAAAGTCTGGGCCAACGAAATCATCCACGGCGCGCCGACGCTGGGTGAGAAACTCGACGCCAGCCTGTACGACTGGGCCAAGATGAAAGAAGCGAAAATTCGCCAGTGGGTGGACGACAAACGTATCCTGCCGGTGGAGCCTTCCAGCCTGCTGTACATGATCTGGGCGTCGACTCAGCATTACGCCGACTTTGATCATCAGGTGAATATTCTGAACGATCACCAGCCGCTGTCGGACATGCAGTTCGAGCGGGCGGTGCAGACGGTGACGAGTGTGATTTTGCGGGGGATCGGGTTGGAGCCCTGATATCTCGGGTGTTGCTGATGGCCTCTTCGCGGGCAAGCCTCGCTCCTACAGGTACCGCGCGGTACCTGTAGGAGCGAGGCTTGCCCGCGAAGGCGTCAGATCAGGCGCAGCAGATTTCAGACGGCTACATGGTACGGATTCCTCGGATCATGATTCCAATCCAGAAACGGCTTGCCGTTCTCCATCGGCACCATCTCGATGCAGTCCTGCACCGGGCAAGTGATCTGGCACAAATTGCAGCCCACACACTCGTCATCGATCACTTCATATTTGTGCGTCCCATCCGCCTGCCTGAGGCTGGCCACCGCCTGGTGCGAGGTGTCTTCGCAAGCGATATGGCAGCGACCGCAACCGATACACGCCTCCTGGTCAATTTTCGCGATCACCTGATAGTTGATGTCCAGGTACTTCCAGTCCGTGGTATTGCCCACCGCGCGCCCGGAAAATTCCGACACGCTGGCGTAACCCTGACTGTCCATCCAGCGTGACAAACCGTCCTTCATGTCCTCGACAATCCGGAAACCATGCAGCATCGCCGCCGTGCACACCTGCACCGAGCCGCTGCCCAGCGCGATGAATTCCGCCGCGTCGCGCCAGTTGCCGATGCCGCCAATACCGGAGATCGGCAAGCCTTTAGTCTGCGGGTCGCGTGCAATTTCGGCGACCATGTTCAACGCAATCGGCTTCACCGCCGAGCCGCAATAACCGCCGTGAGTGCTTTGGCTGCCGACGATGGGATTGGCGACCATGCGTTCCAGGTTAACGCTGGTGATCGAGTTGATCGTGTTGATCAGCGACACCGCATCGGCACCGCCGCGATGGGCCGCGCGGGCGGCGACGCGGATGTCGGTGATGTTCGGCGTGAGCTTGACGATTACCGGCAGCGAGCAATACGTCTTGCACCAGCGGGTGACCTGCTCGACATACTCCGGCACCTGACCGACGGCCGCGCCCATGCCCCGTTCCGGCATGCCGTGAGGGCAGCCGAAGTTCAGCTCGATGCCGTCGGCGCCGGTGGCTTCCACCAGCGGCAGGATGTGTTTCCAGGATTCTTCGACGCAGGGCACCATCAGCGACACGATCAAGGCGCGGTCCGGCCAATCCTTTTTCACCTGGGTGATTTCCCGCAGGTTGATCTCCAGCGAGCGGTCGGTGATCAGCTCGATGTTATTGAAGCCCAGCACTTCACGGTTGGCGCCGAAATGCGCCGAGTAGCGCGACGACACGTTGACCGCCGCCGGGTCTTCACCCAGGGTTTTCCAGACCACGCCACCCCAGCCGGCCTCAAAGGCGCGGACCACGTTGTAGGCCTTGTCAGTCGGCGGCGCAGAGGCCAGCCAGAACGGGTTGGGGGATTTGATGCCGGCGAAGACAATCGAAAGATCGGCCATTTACGCAGCCTCCACGTTGAGCATCAATTGAGCGTTGATCGCCTCGGCAGCCAGCTTGCCGTGCTGCACGGCTTGCACGGTGAGGTCCTGATCGAGGCTGGTGCAGTCGCCGCCGGCATACACGCCGGGGATGCTGGTGCGCAGCTGTTCATCGACGGCAATCCGATCGCCCTGACGCTTGAGTTCACGGGCCAGCGGGTCGCTGAGGGCGCTTGAGTCGAAGGCCTGGCCGATGGCTTTGAAGATCGCATCGGCGACCAGTTCGAAGGTTTCGCCGGTGGTTTGCAGGCGACCTTCCACCAACTGTGTGCGGGCGAAGCGCATGCCGCGCACGTGGCCCTGATCATCGAGCAACACTTCTTCGGGTTGCGCCCACGTCAGCAAGCGCACCTGATTGGCTTTGGCGATGTCCTGTTCATGGTGGGTGGCACCCATGTCCTCGACACCGCGGCGATACACCAGATTCACGTCATGCGCGCCGAGGCGGGCCATTTGCACGGCCATGTCGATGGCGGTGTTGCCTGCGCCGAGGACGATGCAATGGTCGGCCAAAGGCAGTTGTGTCAGGTCATCGGCCTGGCGTAACTCGCGGATGTATTCGGTGGCGGCGAGCAGGCCGGGTGCGTCCTCGTGATTCAGTCCAAGCTGTTTGCTGGCATTGAGACCGAGGCCGAGGAACACCGCGTCGAATTGCTGATGCAGGTCGCTCAAGGTCAGGTTTTCACCGAGTTTCTGCCCGTGACGGATTTCGATGCCACCGATCTGCAACAGGAAATCGAGCTCCTTCTGTGCGTAATCGTCCACCAGTTTGTACTTGGCGATTCCGTATTCGTTGAGGCCACCAGCCTTTTCCCGTGCTTCGAAAATCACCACGTCATGCCCGTGCATGGCACTGCGATGAGCGCAGGACAAACCCGCCGGACCGGCCCCTACCACCGCGATGCGTTTACCGGTTGCGGCGGCGCGCGGGAAGGGGTGTTCGCTAAAGTGCGCATTGTCCACGGCGTAGCGTTGCAACAGGCCGATCAAGACGGGCGCGCATTCATGGTCGTTGTTGCGCACACACGCTTGCTGGCAGAGGATTTCGGTCGGACAGACCCGGGCGCAACTGCCGCCGAGGATGTTCGCCGAGAGGATTTTCTGCGCCGCGCCTTGCACGTTGTCCTGATGGATATTGCGGATGAACGAGGGAATGTCGATGTCGCTCGGACAGGCGTTCACGCACGGCGCGTCGTAGCAATACAGGCAGCGCGAGGCTTCCAGGTGCGCCTGGCGGTCGTTGAGCGGCGGCGCCAGATCAGTGAAGTGGCCGGCGAGGGCGGCCGCATTCTCAACGGGATGCGGGAGGTGGGTCAGGGTCTTGATCACGGTGTTGGCCTCACGGTTATTTGAGGTAACTGCCTCTGATGGGCATTGGTTTTTTGTCGCCTGGGCGGGCCTCTTCGCGGGCAAGCCTCGCTCCTACAGTTTGAAATGCGATCCACCGTAGGAGCGAGGCTTGCCCGCGAAGGCCGAAGGCCTCGATCTCAGCGTTTCACTGCTACAGGCTGATTCAACTCCGCCCGCTTGCTCAGCAAATCAAACACCGCCGGATACGCCGGCCGTTCGACATAACGCCCGGCTCCACGCTCGGCGCGCAAATCTCCGTCCGCCCAGACCACCCGACCCTGGCTGATCGTATGGCTCGGCACACCGCGCACGGTCTTGCCTTCGAAGATGTTGAAGTCGACCTGCTGGTGATGCGTCTTCGCCGAAATCGTGCGCGTGCCCTCGGGATCCCACAGCACCAGATCCGCATCGGCACCCACGCGAATCGCACCTTTACGCGGGTAGAGGTTGAAGATCTTCGCGGTGTTGGTGGAGGTGAGCGCCACAAAGTGCTGCATCGAAAAACGCCCGGTGTTCACCCCTTCATCCCACAGCACGGCCATGCGGTCTTCGATACCGGCGGTGCCATTCGGGATCTTGCTGAAGTCGTCACGTCCCGCGGCTTTTTGCTCGGCGCAGAAACAGCAGTGGTCGGTGGCGGTGGTGTGCAGGTTGCCGGACTGCAAGCCATGCCAAAGCGCTTCCTGATGGCCGCGAGGACGGAAGGGCGGGCTCATCACATAACCGGCGGCGGTCTGCCAGTCCGGATGCTGGTAGACGCTGTCATCCAGCAGCAAATGCCCGGCCAGCACTTCACCGTAGACTGGCTGGCCCTTGCTGCGGGCGTAGGTGATTTCGTCGAGGGCTTCCTTGGTCGACACGTGAACCAGGTACAGCGGCGTGCCAAGGGTTTCGGCGATACGAATCGCCCGGCTCGCCGCTTCACCTTCGACTTGCGAAGGGCGCGACAGCGGATGCGCTTCAGGGCCGGTAATGCCTTGGGCCATCAACTTGCGTTGCAGGTGATAAACCAGTTCGCCGTTTTCCGCATGCACGGTCGGCACGGCGCCCAATTCCAGGCAGCGCTCGAAACTCGCCACGAGGGTGTCATCGGCCGCCATGATCGCGTTCTTGTAGGCCATGAAATGCTTGAAGCTGTTGACCCCGTGATGGCTGACCAGCTCGGCCATTTCCTCACGGACCTGCTCGCTCCACCAGGTGATCGCCACGTGGAAGCCATAGTCCGACGCTGATTTTTCCGCCCAGCCGCGCCACTGATGAAACGCTTCCATCAACGACTGCTGCGGGTTGGGAATCACGAAGTCGATGATCGACGTGGTGCCACCGGCAAGTCCCGCCGCCGTGCCACTGAAAAAGTCTTCACTGGCCACGGTGCCCATGAAGGGCAGTTGCATGTGCGTGTGTGGGTCGATGCCGCCGGGCATCAGGTATTGGCCGCTGCCGTCGAGCACTTCGGCGCCCGCCGGAACATCAAGATTGTCACCGATGGCTTTGATCACGCCGTCGGCGCAATAGACGTCGGCGCGATAACTTTCATCATGGGTAATAACGGTGGCGCCACGGATCAACAGAGACATTCCGAGTTCCTCGCAGGCAATGACTGACTGGTGTCAGTTCTAACTGTTTTATATGCAGCTGGCGTCAACGGTCGTATTCCTGTCAACGCTGTCAGGATTAGAAGCTAGTATGAGTTCAAGGATTGAGCAAGAATATTTTTTATAAGCATATAACCGTTTTAAGTTATTGATAAATAATAACTAAAACGATTAATCACCAAAATGGTGAGGCATCTCACCATTTTGACGCACTTGACAGGTTCCAAAAATAGACGAGATTTCTTATGTGAAATCAGCCGCTTGAGAATGGTCTATGGTTGATGCGCAACTTTGAAAAAAAGATCGACGCACCAGATTGAGTCCTGACGGTTCGGACAACTTGCCTGGCCTTTAGCCTGAGAGAACAGACACGTCGCCGAGTACTCACTGGGGATAGATATAAAACTGATCAACATCAGTTAGTTGCAAAGTTTTTATGGAACTGCCCGATGCGCATTCGGAGTGCCCGGCACGTTTATTGATGCCGCCAGCCCCCGATGAGCAAAAAATAATTCAAAGAACAGTGGAGCGGCCATGCAACAGATCAGATCGCAAGTGACCGAACGCGACGGCTTGTTCGAGCTCGAAGCCGGCAGCGATGTCCTCGACAGTCCCCGATACAACCACGACATGGCACCGACCAAGGTGCGCGAACGAACCTGGAACAAATGGCACATCACCGCGCTGTGGGTCGGCATGGCGATCTGCGTGCCGACCTACACCCTTGGCGGTGTGCTGACCGCGTATTTCGGCCTGACGGTGGGCGAGGCGCTGGTGGCGATTCTGCTCGCCAACATCATCGTGTTGATCCCGCTGACCCTGAATGCGTTTCCCGGCACTAAGTACGGCATTCCGTTTCCGGTGTTGTTGCGTTCGTCCTTCGGCATCCTCGGTTCCAATATTCCCTGCCTGATCCGTGCGCTGGTGGCGTGTGGCTGGTTCGGCATCCAGACGATGTTTGGCGGGCTGGCGATTCACCTGTTTCTGGGCTCGGTGTTCGAGGGCTGGAAGTCCCTCGGTGGCACCGGCGAAGTCATCGGTTTCATGGTCTTCTGGGCGCTGAACCTGTGGGTGGTGATTCGCGGCGCCGACTCGATCAAATGGCTTGAAACGCTGTCCGCGCCGCTGCTGGTGCTGGTGGGTGTCGGTCTGCTGGTGTGGGCGATGCCGAACGTGTCGATGACCGAGTTGCTGGCGATCCCGGCCAAGCGTCCGGAAGGCGCCAGTGTGGTCAGCTATTTCGCCGCCGGGCTGACCGCGATGGTCGGGTTCTGGGCGACGTTATCGCTGAATATTCCCGACTTCAGCCGCTATGCGAAGAGCCAGAAAGACCAGATTGTCGGGCAGATCATCGGCTTGCCGCTGACCATGTTCCTGTTCGCCTCGCTGGGCGTGGTGATGACTGCCGCGTCGGTGAAACTGGTGGGCGTGACCGTCTCCGATCCCGTGACGTTGATCGGCCATATCCAGAGCCCGGTCTGGGTCGCGCTGGCCATGGCGTTGATCATCATTGCCACGCTGTCCACCAACACCGCGGCCAACATCGTGTCGCCGACCAACGACTTCCAGAACATCGCGCCGAAGGTGATCAACCGCACCAAAGCGGTGTTGCTGACCGGTCTGGTGGGATTGTTGCTGATGGGCCATGAGCTGCTGAAGAAGCTTGGGCTGATTGTCTCGGACTTGAGCCTGGAAACGGTCTATTCGAACTGGCTGCTGGGTTATTCGAGCCTGCTTGGGCCCATCGCCGGGATCATGGTGGTGGACTATTTCCTGATCAAGAAACAGCAACTGGACCTGGCCGGGTTGTATCGCGATGACGTGTACCCGGCGTGGAACTGGTATGGATTTATCGCGTTCGGCGTGCCGGTGGTGCTGACGCTGCTGTCGTTGGGCAGCGATGCGTTCAGCTGGTTTTACAGTTATGGCTGGTTCACTGGCTCGGCGCTGGGCGGGTTGATTTATTACGGGTTGTGCTCGATGCGGCCAAGCCCGTCCATCGCGAAATCTACGGTGTGAACACTGGCCTCTTCGCGAGCAAGCTTCGCTCCTACAAGGAATACGCAAACCTGTAGGAGCGAGGCTTGCCCGCGAAGGCGGCGCCACAAACACCAAAGAATTGCCTGAAAAACCTATAACAACTGCCTGAGGAGATCACCATGAACGCGGCCACAGACGTTCTGCAATCCACCCATCAGCACATCAACCGCGACCGCCTGTGGCAGTCGCTCATGGACCTGGCCAAACTCGGCGCCACGGTCAAGGGCGGCGTGTGTCGCCTGGCCCTGACCGACCTCGATCGCCAGGCCCGGGACATTTTCGTCAGGTGGTGCGAGGAGGCGGGGTGCACCGTCAGCATCGATGCCGTCGGCAACATCTTCGCCCGCCGCCCCGGCCGCAACCCGAACCTGCCGCCAGTGATGACCGGCAGTCACATCGATACCCAACCCACCGGCGGCAAGTTCGACGGCTGCTTCGGCGTACTGGCCGGGGTCGAAGTGCTGCGAACCCTCAACGACCTGGGCGTGGAAACCGAAGCGCCGCTGGAAGTGGTGGTCTGGACCAACGAAGAAGGCTCGCGTTTCGCCCCGTGCATGATGGGCTCTGGCGTGTTTGCGGAAAAATTCACCCTCGAAGAAACCCTCGCCAAGGTCGACGCCGAAGGCATTACCGTCGGTGAAGCGCTGAACGCCATCGGCTATGCCGGGCCACGCAAAGTCAGCGGTCACGCAGTCGGCGCGTATTTCGAAGCCCACATCGAGCAAGGCCCGATCCTCGAGGACGAACACAAAACCATCGGCGTGGTGATGGGCGCACTCGGGCAGAAATGGTTCGACCTGAAACTGCGCGGCGTCGAAGCCCACGCCGGCCCGACTCCGATGCACCTGCGCAAGGATGCACTGGTCGGCGCCGCCGTGATCGTCGGTGCGGTCAACCGCGCCGCCCTCGGCCATCAACCCCACGCGTGTGGCACTGTCGGTTGTCTGCAAGCCTATCCCGGCTCACGCAACGTCATCCCTGGTGAAGTGCGCATGACCCTCGATTTCCGTCACCTGGAACCGGCGAGGCTGGACTCGATGATCGCTGAAGTCCGTGAAGTGATCGAAACCACCTGCGAAGAACACGGCCTGACGTTCGAACTGACCCCCACCGCCGACTTCCCGCCGCTGTACTTCGACAAGGGCTGCGTCGAAGCGGTACGCGGTGCCGCGCAAGGTCTCGGCTTGTCGCACATGGACATCGTCAGCGGAGCAGGGCACGACGCAATCTTCCTCGCGGAGCTCGGCCCGGCCGGGATGATCTTCGTCCCGTGCGAAGGCGGCATCAGCCACAACGAAATCGAAAACGCCGCACCGGATGACCTGGCGGCCGGGTGTGCGGTGTTGTTGCGGGCGATGCTGGCGGCTTCGGCGGCGATTGCAGGGGGGCAGCTCGCGGCATAAACGTCAGAAATTCGCGTAAGCCCATGTAGGAGCGAAGCTTGCTCGCGAAGGCGCCCGTTCAATCGACTGTGATAGTGAAGTCGATGGCCCCTTCGCGAGCAAGCTTCGCTCCTACAGATTCGGATGTTTGCCGCACGATCCCCACCCCTCGCGGTCGTAATCTTCACAGAGCGCCACACGTTGGCGCGGCCGCCATTGTGGAGATCCAATGAGCCAGGACGTCCTGACCACCGAAACCAATCGCCGCCAGTTGCAGCAGATCATTGCCGGTTTGTCCGACGGGGTGATTCTGCTGGAGCTCGACCAGACCATTGTGTGGGCCAATGATGCTGCGCTGGCCATGCACGGCGTCAGCCGGATCAGCGAGCTGGGCGCGAACGCCAGGGAGTATGCCCGGCGTTTCGCGTTGCGCTATCGCAATAACCACCCGGTGGCGGTCGACAATTACCCGATCAACCGGGTTGCCCGGGGCGAGACCTTCAGCGATGTGTTGGTGGAGGTGACGCCGACCGCCGACGAGGAGCGCACCTGGGTCCACAACGTGCGCAGCATGGTCCTGGCCGACAGTGCCGGGGAGCCGGAGTCGCTGGTGCTGATCATGGACGATGTCACCGAGTGGGCCAGCGCCGAGCAGCGTTTTGAAAAGACCTTCAACGCCAACCCGGCCCCGGCGGTGATCTGCCGCCTCAGCGATTTGCGCTACATCAAGGTCAATTCGGGCTTTCTGGAAATGACCGGGTATGCCCGCGATCAAGTCATCGGTGTTTCGACCTATGAGCTGGACATCCTTGAAGGCGCCGAGAAGAAAGACCTGGCGATCGAGCGTTTGCGCGAACACACCACCATTCCCCAAATGCAGGCCGAGCTGAAGTTGGCTGATGGCAGCAGCAAACAGGTCATCGTCGCAGGCCAGCCGCTGGAGCTGAACGACGAAGACTGCATGCTGTTTTCTTTCGTCGACATGGAGCCACGGCACAAGGCTGAAGTTGCCCTGCGCCAGAGCGAGGAACGTTTCGCCAAGGCCTTTCGATTGACCCCGGTGCCCACCCTCGTGTGCGGCGTTGACGATCAGGTGGTGATCGACGTCAACGAAGCCTTCCTCGATACGCTCGCGTACCCCAGCGAAGACGTATTGGGCAAGACCCTCGCGCAAATCGATTTCATCCACGACCAAGGCGCCCGTACTCGGCTGTTTGCGGCGCTGGAGAAAACCGGTCGCCTGGATCGCATCGATGTGCGTATCCGTAAAAAAGACGCTCAACTGATCGATTGCGCGATTTGCGCCGACACCGTGAACATTCAGGACAACCCTTGTTATCTGCTGGTGTTGATGGACATTACCGAGCGCAAACGCACCGAACTGGAGTTGGTGGCGGCCATCGAAGAAGTGATGCAAGACGCGTCCTGGTTCAGCCGCACTCTGATCGAAAAACTCGCCAATGTGAAAAGCGTCAATTCGCCGAAATTGTCCAGTGTGTCGTTTACCGACCTGACGGCTCGGGAGCGCGATGTGCTGGAGCTGATCTGCGAAGGCCTGGCCGACAAGGAAATCGCCGCACGCCTGAAGCTTGCGCCCAATACAGTGCGTAATCACGTTTCTACCGTGTATTCCAAGCTTGATGTGCACAGTCGCAGCGAGGCGATCGTCTGGGCGCGAGAGCGTGGATTGTTCTCTGGCTCGGGGCGGTCCAGGGGGCAACGTTAAGGTGCAAATGCACTAGTTGAGGTAGTGCAAATTCATGTTTTGACAGGGTGTCACGGCTCTTAGGCTGAGAGTGTGCGAGCGGGGTCCGAGAAATATCCGCACGCGCCTTTTCAAGTCGCCTAAGGATCAGTCATGCCGCACAAGCGCATCCCCCTTGCAGTACCTTGCCACGAGGGTCAATCGCAATGATTCACCTGGCGCAACTGCGGCTGCAACTGGAACGCAGCTTTTCTCCCCTGGCCTGTGAGTGCACGATCACCGGCGATCATTCGTTGACGGTGAAGCTTTACCATCCGGTGTCGGGGCAGGTGGACCTGGTGGTCAGCGGGTTAAACGTGACAACCCTCAATACCCGCGAAGCGGTTGCAGCGCTCATTGAGGAGCTGCGCTACGAACTGGAAAGCAACACACTGCATCGACCCGATCCCGTGAGCTAATTCTTGTCGGTTTTGACTACTGACTGAAGGTGAAAACCCACAAAATCGGCTTTTCCATGATCGCCCCATGAACTTTTTGGCAAGGTTTTGTTGTCACAAACTTGTCGATCACTTTCCGCGGGTCATCCTATGAAAAGTCTTGGGAAACGCGTTTTCACACCGTTTGCATTCTGTGTCGTCATTCTCGGTGGCTGTGCCAGTCCGCCGCCACCTCCACCTGCCGCACCACCTCCACCGCCTGTACGCACCTGTCAGACCATGGATAAAACCGACGTCATGGGTGACGTGAGGGCTGAAGGGGAGGTGACTCGGGTCACTACCACCACCCAGTGCGTCACGCAGTAAATACTTGTAGGAGCGAGCCTGCTCGCGATGGACGTGACGAATACGCGTATTTACTGGAAAACGCGGTGTTCTTCAGTCCATCGCGAGCAGGCTCGCTCCTACAAGGGGGGATCCTGAGCGAGCGGGGGTCAGCGCGGGATCAGGACAGGAAGCCACCATCCACGTTCAGCGAAACGCCGGTGGTGTAGCTCGATGCATCACTGGCCAGATAAAGCACCGCACCGGCCATTTCGCTTGGGTCCGCCACACGCTTGAGCGGAATCTGCTGCAGAGCGGTGTTCAAGATGGCCTCGTTCTTCACCAGCGCCGATGCAAACTTGGTGTCGGTCAGGCCCGGCAGCAGGGCGTTGCAGCGAATCCCGAACTGCGCACATTCCTTGGCAAACACCTTGGTCATGTTGATCACGGCTGCCTTGGTCACCGAGTAGATGCCCTGGAAAATCCCCGGCGAGATGCCGTTGATCGATGCCACGTTGATGATGCTGCCACCACCGTTGTCGCGCATCAGTTTGCCGGCTTCCACGGACATGAAGAAGTAACCGCGGATGTTGACGTCGACGGTTTTCTGGAAGGCGCTGAGGTCGGTGTCCAGCACGTTGCAGAATTGCGGGTTGGTCGCGGCGTTGTTGACCAGGATGTCCAGGCGGCCGAACTGTTCGCGGATGCCGGCGAAGACTTGGCTGATCTGTTCCATTTCACCAATGTGGCACGCGACGGCGGTGGCTTTGCCGCCCGCAGCGATGATGGCATCGGCGACGTGCTGGCAGCCTTCGAGTTTGCGACTCGAGACGATAACGTGGGCGCCTTGCTGGGCCAGGAGTTTGGCGATGGCTTCACCGATACCGCGGCTGGCGCCGGAGACGAAAGCGATCTTGCCGTCGAGGTCGAACAATTGAGTCTTGGACATGGGAGTTCCTTGTTATAGGCCTGACATTTGTACCGTGGGAGCCAGCGATGCGGCGACCCGACTTGCCGACGAAGAACGATTACGCGGTATTACAGATACACCGCAGTGTCCAATTCGCCGGCAAGTCGGGTCGCCGCATCGCTGGCTCCTACAAGTGGTGTGTTGTATCAGAGGCTGGATTTCTGGATGACCTGCAAACTCATCTGCTCCAGCAGTTTGTTCATGTGAATGAACTGCGCGAAGCGTTTGTCCTGGGTCTGACCATGGAAGAAGCGGTAGTAGATCTGCTGCACGATGCCGGCAAGACGGAACAGGCCGTAGGTGTAGTAGAAGTCGAAGTTGTCGATCTGGATGCCCGAACGCTGGGCGTAGTAATCGACGAATTCGCGGCGGGTCAGCATGCCCGGTGCGTGGCTTGGCTGGCGGCGCATCATTTGCACCGGGGCCGGGTCGCCGGCTTCGATCCAGTAGGCGAGGGTGTTGCCCAAATCCATCAGCGGATCGCCGAGGGTGGTGAGCTCCCAATCGAGCACGCCGATGATCTGCATCGGATTGTTCGGGTCGAGGATCACATTGTCGAAGCGGTAGTCGTTGTGCACGATGCTTGAGGTCGGGTGATCGGCCGGCATTTTGTCGTTGAGCCAGGCTTTGACCACGTCCCATTGCGGGGCGTCCGGGGTCAGGGCTTTTTCGTAGCGGTCGCTCCAGCCTTTGATCTGCCGCGCCACATAACCTTCGGGTTTGCCCAGATCACCGAGGCCATAGGCCTTGTAGTCGACCTGGTGCAGTTCAACGAACTTGTCGATGAAGCTCTTGCACAGGGCTTCGGTTTTCGCCGAATCCAGGCCCAGTTCCGGCGGCAGTTCGGAGCGCAGGATGATCCCGTTGACCCGTTCCATCACATAGAACTCGGCACCGATCACCGATTCGTCGGTGCAGTGCACGTAGGCTTTGGGGCAGTACGGAAAACCGTCGCGCAGTTGATTGAGGATGCGAAATTCGCGACCCATGTCATGGGCGGATTTGGCTTTGTGGCCAAACGGTGGCCGGCGCAGGACAAATTCCTGCTCGGGGTATTCCAGCAGGTAGGTGAGGTTCGACGCACCGCCGGGAAACTGGCTGATTTGCGGCAAACCGCTGAGGCCCGGAATGTGGGCCTTGAGGTACGGATCGATCAGGCTGGCATCGAGTTCTTCGCCGGAGCGGATACGGGTGGACTGGTCAGTAAGCGCCATGCTTATCCCTTCTGCTTATTCTGGAGGCCTGAGACTATTGGCTAATCTAATGTGCACACCCGGCACCGACAACCACGATCAGCCCTTATAGGTGAGCGTGTTGCCGGGCAATCATTGCTTTTGATACACCTGTTTGAATTTTGTCACAGCGCTGCCTGATTCGCATTGGTCGGCAGGGCGATGGGGGTGAGCACCGGTTCGCCGGAAAAGAACGCCATCAGGTTGCGCCCGACCAGTTCGACCGTGCCCTGGGTCGCTTCCGGAGACAGTCCCGCGACGTGCGGCGTGAGGATGACGTTGCTCAAGGCTTTCAAGGCCTCCGGCACCTGAGGTTCGTGGTCGAAGACATCCAGTGCCGCGCCGGCAATGCGTCGCTGTTCCAGTGCGCCGATCAGATCGGCGGTTACCACGACACTGGCCCGAGCGATGTTGACGAGAAAACCGTTGGGCCCCAACGCGTCCAGCACCGGGCGATTGATCAGGTTTCTGGTGCCGATTCCGCCGGGCGTGGCCACCACCAGGAAGTCCGAGACGCGGGCCAGTTCGGTCGGCGTCGAACAGAAGCTGTACGGCACATCGCTGCGATGTTGGCGGTTGTGGTAGCTGACCGTCATGTCGAAACCGTTGGCCGCGCGCCTGGAGATGGCCATGCCGACCGCGCCGAGGCCGAGGATGCCCAGGCGTTTGCCGGCGAGGGAAGGGCGCATGATCTTCGGCCACTCGCCCCGTCTTACGGCGGCGTCGCAGCGCGGGATATCACGGACCAGCGAGAGCAGCATCGCCATCGCATGGTCGGCGACCGAAGAAGCGTTGACGCCAGCGCCGTTGGTGACGGTCAGGCCCCGGTCGGCGGCGGCTTGCAGGTCGACGTGTTCGTAGCCGGCACCGATCACGCAGATGATCTTCAGCGCCGGCAGCGCGGCTATTTCGTCAGCGTACAAACCTAACGGGCCGCGGGTCAGGACCGCATCGATCCGGGCGCCGTGGGTGGCAATGGCCTCGGCGCGCTCGGCGGGGGTCGGTGCCAGAATCAGGTGAAACCCCTGATGCTCCAGAATCGGCAAGTAATCATTGATTGTTTCAACCAGTACCAGAACGGTTGCGGGCATGCTGGGCTCCTGTGACTTGAAAATCCCTAGAGATTGCTGGCTTCAACGTGCATTGGCAACGATCAAGGTCGCAGCGCTACCAGAAGATCATAGCGGAACAGGAGGGAGAGGTTATGGCGCCGTCAAAAAGCTGCGCGCCGCGTCCAGAATCTCATCGGACAACGGTTCGCCACGGGTAGCACGGGCCAGCGTCAGGGCGCCGACCATCAAGGAGAACTGCATCAGCGCCTGCTGTCGATCGCGGGCGTCATCGCCGGTATCCATCAGGGGGGCGAACGTGCCGAGCAACGAGTCGAGACCGTCCATGAACGTTTGGCGCAGGCCGCTTTCGGCGGCTTCGTGGCACATGTCACCGGCAAACGCCGTCACCGGGCAGCTGTCGCCCGGATTATCGCGGCTGGCTGCTGACAGGTAGGGTTTGATCAAGGCCTGACGGGCGGCGTTCTTGTCTTCATTGGCGGCGATCCAGTCTTTCCAGCGGTCTGCCGATTGCTGGAATGCGCGGCTACTGGCCTCCTGGGCCAGGGCTTCCTTGGACTCGAAATGCCCATAGAAACCGCCATGGGTCAGACCCGCTGCCGCCATGACGTCGATGACGCTGATGCCATGCACGCCCCGTTCGCGAAACAGCCGCGTGGCGGCCTCGACGATAATCTCGCGGTTGAGTTCGGCTTGTTTGCGGGAAACACGGGGCATTGGCGGCTCACAAAGATAAAGGATGGCAATCAGAGGGCGTACTGGGCAATTCCGTTGCCGAACGACCAGTTCTCTTTTTTCACTTCGACCAGATTAATGAAAACGTCCTCGAGGCGCACCGCCAGTTCAGCGTTAAGGCTCTCGGCGATGGTTTTATAGAGCAGTTTTTTCTGCTCGACGGTGCGGCCTTCGCTCAGGGTGATCTGAATCACCACCAGCTTGTCGCTGCGATTGATCCCCAGGTATTGCGGGTCAAAGATGAAGTGCTGCTCGTCGTGTTCGGCGAGGATCTGGAAATTATCGTTTTCCGGCACGCCGATGGCGCTGTGCATGGCGGCGTAGATCAACTGCCCGATGCGTTTGGCGTGGGTGGGGTCCTGATGCTTTTTGATGTCGATGCGAACCAGTGGCATGGAAGGTCTCCGGAAGGAATGCAGGTTTACTTAAAATACATGATGAATGACCTTTATCAAGCTGAAGGTACTTTTGGCGATGAAGCGCACATCCCGCAAGTCTCCAGAAGACCGCATGTCTCTGTAGGAGCGAGCTTGCTCGCGAAGCGGTGCCGGATAGACCATCGCGAGCAGGCTCGCTCCTACAGGGGAGGTGTTGCCCACTTTTTATCTGATCCGCACAACCATTCCTCAGCTAAGTCTTTGCTTCTGTTCATTAATCCCGGAGAATCGCGCCCCTGTTTCGGCCAGGGCGCTGCCTGTCGGATTTTTCCGACTCGTCCTGGCCGGGTAGCAACTGACCGGAATGTGGAGATCCCACCGGATGAATGATCAGGCCAATAGCGTCAACGAACGCTATGTAGCGGCGAACCCTGTCAGCCTTGAGGGCTGGAATCGTCATGACACCACCTGGATGCTCGGCCTTTTTGGCACGGCCATCGGGGCCGGTACCCTGTTTTTGCCGATCAACGCGGGTCTGGGCGGTTTCTGGCCGTTGGTGGTCCTGGCGCTGCTGGCGTTCCCCATGACGTTTTACGCGCACCGTGGCCTGACCCGCTTCGTGTTGTCCGGTCGCGAAGGCGCGGACATCACAGAAGTGGTGGAAGAGCATTTCGGCATCAAGGCCGGTGCGCTGATCACCTTGCTGTACTTCTTCGCGATCTTCCCGATCCTGCTGATCTACAGCGTGGCCCTGACCAACACGGTGGGCAGTTTCCTTGAGCATCAACTGCACATCATGCCGCCACCGCGCGCCGTGCTGTCGTTCGTGCTGATCCTCGGCCTGCTGGCGGTGGTGCGTTGCGGCGAGCAGGTGATCGTCAAGGCGATGAGCCTGATGGTGTATCCGTTTATCGTGGCGTTGCTGTTTCTGGCGGTGTTCCTGATTCCGCACTGGAACGGTGGCATCCTCACCACGGCATCGACGCTGCCTGAGCCGTCGGCGCTTCTGCACACCTTGTGGCTGGCGATTCCGGTGATGGTCTTCTCGTTCAACCACTCGCCGATCATCTCGGCGTTCGCGGTGGACCAGAAGCGTCGCTACGGCGAGCACGCCGAAGAGCGCAGCTCGCAGATCCTGTCCCGCGCCCATGTGTTGATGGTGGTGATGGTGCTGTTCTTCGTGTTCAGCTGCGTGCTGACCCTGTCGCCGGCGCAACTGGCGGAAGCGAAGGCGCAGAACCTGTCGATCCTGTCGTACCTGGCCAACCATTTCAGCAACCCGACCATCGAGTTTGCGGCGCCGTTGATTGCGTTTGTGGCGATTTCCAAGTCGTTCCTCGGGCATTACATCGGTGCCAGTGAAGGTCTGAAAGGCCTGATCGTGAAGAGTGGCAAGCGTCCGGCACCGAAGACGCTGGACCGTATGACCGCGGCGTTCATGCTGGTGGTGTGCTGGATTGTGGCGACGCTGAATCCGAGCATCCTGAGGATGATCGAGACCCTCGGTGGCCCGATCATTGCGGCAATTCTGTTCCTGATGCCGATGTATGCGATCCGCAAGGTGCCGGCGATGGCCCGTTTCCGTGGTCAAGCGTCCAATGTGTTTGTGACGGCGGTTGGTTTGGTGGCTATTTCGGCGTTGATTTATTCGCTGAGCGCTTGATTGCTGTTGTTTGCTTGATTGGTTGAGATGACGGCTGATCCGCTTTGCGGGTTGGCCGTTTTTTTTGTGCGCTGGTTTTTTGAGGGGGGCATATCCGTTGCTGCGGTAACGGCTGCTAATGGTTTCGCCCTTACGGCGAGTCACTTGGAAGAGCCCCAAGTAACCAAGGGCTCTTGCCCCT
>NZ_AKJI01000021.1:0-5433 GCF_000282415.1 Pseudomonas sp. GM60 | reverse complement strand
AGGGGCAAGAGCCCTTGGTTACTTGGGGCTTTTCCAAGTGACTCGCCGTAAGGGCGAAACCCATATCCGCCATCACCAAAACAATGGATATGCACACAAAAGCCTTACAGCCAATCAGCGGACTTTGAACCGCCCCATAATCGCACTCACGCGGCTATTGGCTTCCAGCAACTGTCGGGTATTGAGCTCACTGGCCTGACCGCTCTTCACCAGTTCATCCACCATGTGGCGGATCTGCACCATGCTGCGGTTGATCTCATCCGTCACCGCACTTTGTTGTTCGGCGGCAGTGGCGATCTGAGTGCTCAGGCTGTTGATGTGGCTGACAGAACCGGCCATTTCGTCCAGCCCGGTATTGACCCGCGCCGTGGCATCGGCCGCTGACTGGCAACTGGCCTGGGTGTTTTCCATGGCGCTGACCGACGAACTGACGCCTTGGGTCAGGCGCGCGAGCATCTCGTTGATTTCCGAGGTGCTGGCCTGGGTGCGGGCGGCGAGGGCGCGGACTTCGTCGGCCACCACCGCAAAACCGCGACCTTGCTCACCGGCACGCGCCGCTTCAATCGCCGCGTTAAGGGCCAGCAGGTTGGTCTGGCCGGCGATGGCGCCGATCACCCCGAGGATTTCGGTGATGCGCTGGGCGTCTTGCTGCATGCTTTCGACTTTATGGGTGGCGCTGGCCACTTCGTCGATCAATGCAATCACACTGCTGGACGCTTCACCCACCACGACCCGTGAACGGTCGGCGTTTTCGTTGGCGCGTTGAGTGAAAGCAGCGGTTTCAGCGGCGTTCTGCGCCACGCTTTCGGCGGTCGAACTCATTTCGGTAATGGCGGTGACGGTCTGATCGGTTTCCGAAGCGTGGCGCACCAGAATCTGGCTGGTATGCGCAGAGGTGCGTTGCAGGTTGTCGAGGCTGGACGCCATGGCGCCCGTGGCCTGGGTGACTTCGCCGATCATGTTTTGCAGGTAAGCGATGAACGCGTTGACCGAGTGGCCAATGGCGCCCAGCTCGTCTTCGGCACGAATGGTGATGCGTTTGGTCAGGTCGGCGTCACCGGCAGACAGTGCGTCGATATTCGCCTTCAGGGCTTTCATGCGCTGGATCAGTTGGCGGATCGCATAGATTTGCAACAGCACAAGCAGGATCACCATCGGAATTTGCAGCAGGCTCAGCGTGCTGAACACATCGTCGCGCTGCGCGGTGATCAGCTTGGTCGGCAGGGCAGTGGCAAGGAACCACGGCGTGCCTTCGATAGGGCGCATGAAGAAGGTGCTGGCTTCGCCTTTGTTGTCGAACTCGACGCGCTGCGCCTGATCACGGTTTTGCAGGCCGGCCTTCACTTGGCTGGCGAAAGGTGAGTTGCCGGCCAGTTCGCTGATGTTCTTCAGTACGATCGGTCCGCTGATGCGCGAGCTGTTGCTGATGATCTTGCCGTCGGCCTCGACGATGAGCATTTCGGCACCGAGGTCTTTTTCCTTGCGCGCCACCAGGTCGTTGAAGAAACCCAGGGTCACGTCGATGGTCGAGACGCCGTAGGCTGCGCCGTTTTTCTGGATGGCCATGGCGCAGTTGGTGCGCGGCTCGGCGCTGGCGTCATCTTTATAGGCCGCTGCCCAGGCGCATTGCCCGCGCGGGGTTTGCATGCCGCCCTTGTACCAGCTCTGGTCGTAATAGTTAGGCGCGGCGTCGCTGTTCCAGAAGGTATTGACCGCCAGTTTGCCCGAGGCATCGCGATGCCAGAACGTGCTGAACTTGTTGCGCCCCGCTTCACGCTGGCCGGGCAGGGGCCAGATGCCGCCACCGAAGACTTTCAGTTCGCCGTACTGATCGACCAGGCCCGGCAGGACCGTGTCGATGGCGGCGCTGTCGAGCAGGGGGATGGTCTGGGTGATGCTGCGCTGTTGCGCCTGAACCTTGTTCAGTTCGCCCTGAATTTGTTCGGCGACTTCGGCGATGCGATTGAGCGCGACTTGTTCTTCGGTGTGGCGCAGCTTTGGCGCGACCAGTTGGCTGATGCCAACCACGGTGAGAATGGACAGCAGCAGAATGAACAGGACCAGAAACAGCGTGTAGCGAGCCTGAATAGTGCGGAATGCGGGCATGGGGCCGGGTCCTTTTGAGCAGCGATCTTATTGTGGGTATCGGTATGAAACTGGACGCTTCAAAGGGCTATCGGCTGGCTCAAGTCGAGCTTTAGGTACGATCGTGCTAGAACGGAGGGAGGTGACGGACGGCGGGATTGCGCCGGCCCGTTCAGGCAATTGAACGGGCCGGACGCAGGTTAACGGTCGAGCAACTTCAGGATTTCTTCGGGGTAACGCAAGCCGGCGGTGGCATTCGCCGGGAAGATCGCTTCCAGCGCGTGCAGCTCTTCGCGGCCAAGTTTGATTTCCAGCGCTGCCACGTTTTCTTCCAGGTATTTGCGCTGTTTGGTCCCGGGGATCGGGATCACGTAATCACCCTGGGCCAGCACCCACGCCAACGCGAGTTGACCCGCCGTCACGCCTTTTTCCGCCGCCAGGTCCTGTACTTGACGCACCAGCAACAGGTTTTTCGCGAAGTTGTCACCCTGAAAACGCGGACTGAACCGACGGTAGTCGTCCGCCGCAAAATCGTCCGGGCTTTTCAGTGCGCCCGTCAGAAAACCCCGACCCAACGGGCTGTAAGGGACAAAGGCAATGCCCAGTCGCTGGCACGCGGCCAGGCAGCCATTGTCTTCCTGATCCCGGCTCCACAACGAATATTCGCTTTGCAGCGCGCTGATCGGATGAACCTGGTGCGCCCGCTCCAGCGTTGCGGCCGAGGCTTCGCTCAAGCCCAGGTAACGCACTTTGCCGGCCTTGACCAGTTCGGCCATGGCGCCGACGGTTTCCTCGATGGCCACTTGCGGGTCGATGCGGTGCTGGTAGTACAAGTCGAGGGTTTCGACCCCGAGCCGTTTGAGGGTGCCGTCGATAGAGGCGCGGATGTATTCCGGGCGTCCGTCGACCCCTCGGGCGGACGGGTTCGCCGGATCGCGGACGATGCCGAACTTGCTCGCCAGGAACACTTGATCACGCTTGCCAGCGATGGCTTTGCCGATCAGTTCTTCGTTGGTGTGCGGGCCGTACATGTCGGCGGTGTCGAGCAGGTTGATGCCCAGCTCCAGCGCACGATGCAGGGTGGCCGTGGCTTCCCGGGTGTCCGTGCCGGTGGTGTAGAAATCAGTCATGCCCATGCAGCCCAGACCGATCGCGCTGACCTGCGGACCGTTTTTACCCAATTGACGTGTTTGCATGAAATCAGCTCCCTGTGAATGTGGATCCCATTGTTAACCTCGACAGAATCCAGATAAACCAGCTAAAACTGCTATCACTATTAGTAATTTCTAAATAATCAGCCGGTACGACAGCACAATGGATCGATTCAACGCCATGCGCGTATTCACCCGGATCGTCGAGCTGGGAGGCTTTGCCAAAGCGGCAGACAGCCTGCAATTGCCCCGCGCCTCGGTGACCATTCTGATCAAACAGCTGGAGGCGCATCTGGGCGTGCAGTTGCTGCAACGCACCACGCGGCAGATCAGCCTGACGCTGGATGGGGCTGCGTATTACCCGCGTTGCGTGCGTTTGCTGGCGGATCTGGAAGAAACCGAAGCGGTGTTCTCCGCCGCGCGTCAAAACCCCAAGGGTTTGTTGCGCGTGGACATGCCCGCAGGGGTGGGGCGCCTGATCGTGATTCCGGCCTTACCGCAGTTCACGGCCCGCTATCCCTTGATCGAGCTGGAAATCGGTTTGAATGACCGGCCCGTGGACCTGATTCGCGAAGGCGTCGATTGCGTGCTCCGGGGCGGTTCATCACTGGACGACTCTCTGGTGGCGCGACCGCTGGTCATGCTGGATCAGGTCACCTGCGCCAGCCCCGGTTATCTGCAACGCCACGGGACGCCGCAGTGCCTGGCCGATCTGGAGGGGCATGAAATGGTGGAGTACGTTTCCAGTCACAGCGGCAAACGTTTCGGACTGGAGTTTGTGGTCGATGGTCAGATTCAACCGATCAATCTGTCCAAACATGTGGCGGTCAACAGCGCCGACGGTTATCTGGCGGCGTGTGAGGCGGGGTATGGTTTGGTCCAGACCCCGTACTATCACGTGGCCAGGCAATTGAAGGAGGGCAATCTGGTCGAGGTGCTGAGGGAGGTGCCGCCACCGGGGATGCCGTTGGCGGCGCTCTATCCTCCTCACCGTCAGCTGTCGCGGCGGGTACGGGTGTTTGTCGACTGGATGGTTGAGCTTTGCGCGCAGCCGGGAAATGGCTTTGTCAAAGAATATTCAGGCCGCTGAAAAATCCTAACGGTGTTGGTAGTAACCCGGTCCGCCACGGCCGTCGTAATGGTGGCCGCCGTGCCATCCGCCGTGGGGGAAAATAATGCAGCCGCTCAGGGAAAGTATGGCCAGCAGGGGAATCAGCAGTGTGATTCGACGGAACATTTCAAAATCCTCATGGTTATCGCCGCTATGAAGCCAAAAGGCTTCATCGGCTGTAACATGAGACCCCGTTTGCAGCGCCCCATCCCCGGAAAACGGTAGTGGCTTGGCATGCATTCGGATACAAACCCGATACATTTTCAGGTTCGCCTTACGTTTTAGCTTTTTGTTTAAGGAAAAGGGCAATGACCCAGTCGCAACGTTTGAAATACTCGATTCTGATCTCCCTGGTGGTGCTGGGGATCATGTTTGGCCTTTCGTATTTGCAGAATGCCGGGGTCATCAGCGAAAAACTGTTCCAGTACATCGCTATTGGTGTGGCGGTGATCGTGGTGGTGATCAATGGCGTGATGCGTCGCAAGGTCAAGCCCTGAACGACGCACCACGGGCAGGTTATTCGCCGTGCAATGCGGCGAACGCCTGCGGGTGCAAGCTGTAGCTTTTGTCCGGGTTCAGGGTGATCACGCCTTCGCTGCACAAGCGTTTCAACACTTCGCGCACACTGAGAAAGGACAGCGGAATATCCAGGTCCAGCAGGTGACTGTGGACGCCGCGCACACCCAGGCTGCGATCGCTTTCGGCGGCGGACAGCAAGGCGTCGATGACTTTCAGGCGGATCAGGCTGGTGCGCAGGCCGAAGCTCTTGAGCAGTACCCGGATCCGTTCGTTGCTGTGTCGTTCAGTACGCGGATTGAACAGGCCCGAGCCCATGGAAGTGCCCATTGGCGCAGTGCTACCGTCCGTTGGCAGTTGCGAGTTGTACATGCAAAATCTCCTTTTCAGAGCCTGAACCGGAAAGATGTGTTGGGTGCTCTTACTCAATAAGACGTACGAGCCACCCAAATCATGAAGGATCAGATGTAGAAATTTTGTTGCCATCACGTCAGAAGCTTGTAAACCCCCGCAGAAACGCCCTCCGGCGGCCTAAATTTTTGTCATGAATTTCGTTCCTGTAGGAGCGAG
>NZ_AKJI01000020.1:0-50919 GCF_000282415.1 Pseudomonas sp. GM60 | reverse complement strand
CGGCTGGGGGCTCAAGCCGTTAGCCGATATGGCCGCGACCCTGCGCGCACGCCATAGCGGCTCGCTGGAGCCGCTGCAAATGACACCGCTGCCCAGCGAACTGGAACCGATGCAGGCGGCACTCAACCGCATGCTTGCGCAAATTCAGGACGTGCTCGGACGTGAGCGGCGCTTCATTGCCGACGCCGCCCACGAAATGCGCACGCCCTTGGCCGTCTTGCGGGTGCACGCACAAAACCTGCTGGAGGCCGGCACCGAAAATGACCGGCGCGAATCACTTGAACACCTGATCGCCGGCGTCGATCGTACCAGCCGGCTGGTCAACCAATTGCTGACCATGGCGCGTCTCGAACCGAAAACGGGAGCCAAAATCCCTCCCCCCATTGACCTGACAGCCACCGTTCGAGAAAGCCTGGTGCAGTTGACTCCCTGGATTTTGAGCAAAGGACTTGAACTGGTTTTCGATGCGGATGATGACATCGGCCCGGTCAGGATCGATTCGGCCGACATCCACATTGCCTTGAACAATTTAGTGACGAATGCAGCAAACTTTTCACCGGCTCACGGTTTGATCAGCGTGCGCCTGGAAAGAAAAGAAGATCGCTATGAGTTATCCGTCGAGGACGAAGGCCCGGGAATCGAAGAGTCGGAGCGCAATCGGCTCCTTGAGCGCTTTTACAGCCGTGGCAATGGCCAAGGGGCAGGCCTGGGGCTGGCCATCGTCAAGGCAATCGCAGATCGTACGGGAGGGGAAATCAAGCTGGAAAATCGAACGCCAACGGGGACCCGTGCGACGTTAGTGATTTGTCCTCGCTAAGTTGAGTTTGAATTAGCAAGACCGGTTGGGGCGCAAGGGAGCGGCCCCTATCCGGGAGCGCTCCCTGTTGCAATTCGCCACAATACTTACCTACATGCACTGCGACAGCGTAATGGTTGCGAACGCTAGGCAAACCCTAATCGATTCACAACTTGAAGCGTGTAACAAGCCCCTCTAACTCGTGCCCAAGACGAGCCAGCTCGACACTCGAAGACGCAGTTTCTTCGCTCGCTTCAGCGGTTTGATCGGATATATCACGCACATTGATTACACTTCGATTTATTTCTTCGGCCACCGCACTTTGCTGTTCTGATGCTGCGGCAATCTGTTGATTCATCAACTGAATAGTGGATACCGAGCGAGTAATATCCTCCAACGAGCTAACCGCACTGCGTGTAAATTCGACGCTACTTTTACTCATTTCAAGGCTGCTTTCCATGCTAAGGAAAACTGTATTCGTACTGGTTTGAATGCCCACTACAAGGCTTTCAATTTCTTCAGTGGATTGCTGAGTGCGCAAAGCGAGGTTGCGCACTTCATCCGCCACTACAGCAAAACCTCTCCCGGCTTCCCCCGCTCGGGCAGCCTCTATCGCAGCGTTCAACGCGAGCAGGTTAGTTTGCTGCGCTACCGCCTTGATAACGTCCAATACACCGCCGATCTTATCGCTTTGCTCCTTCAATTTTCCGACCGCGTCCGCGGAGTGACCGACTTCCAGAGCAAGGTGCTGAATCTGGACAATAGCGTCTGCAACCACTTTTTCTCCTGCACGAGCATGTTGATCGGTAGTCGCGGCTGCCTGCGCAGCTTCTTCGGCATTTCGAGCAACATCCTGCACGGTTGCGGCCATTTCATGCATCGCTGTTGCAACGCGATCGGTCTCCGATTTCTGATTATTGACGCCTGCACTTGTCTGCTCAGTGACCGCCGACAACTGTTCAGCAGCACTGGCAACCTGAACAACACCCGTGTGAATACCGCCAATCAATTCGCGAAGGCTGAGTATCAGCTGCTTCAGGCCTGACTGCAGCTGGCCTAGTTCGTCACGCCGTTCAACGACTAAATCCTGGCTCAAATCCCCCTTCGCAAGTGCCTCCATGACTTTGAGCGTCTGTCGCAACGGCGTGACGATTTGTTGGTAAATAACCCACGCAATCAGCGCCCCCATTAAAAATGCTATGGCCGCTACAAAACTCAACAATGCTTTTGCGGAGTTCGCATCTGCATTGCGCTTAGTGTCCTGAGAGTCGATTAATTTTTGAGCGGTATTAAGCAAGTCATCGCCCAACTGAGCCATCTGTTCATACAGAGGCCCCACATTGGCATCTGGAATGCTTAGTTCCCGGAGGATACGTTGATAGTGCTCAGCCGACTTAATCTGCCGTTCAACTAACTCAAGATCATAGGCTGAAGCTAAACTTCCCTTAAGATTCGCAAGGTGCTCGGCCATTCGATCTAGTATTTGCTGAAGAGACTGTAATGACTCAGCTTGCCTGTTTGAGCCTAAACGCAAGCGCTGGATTCGCAGGTCCCGCGTATCATCACTTACCAGGGTAATCTCCTTAACTTTAATACCGCGATCAATCAGGGTATCAAGGGCATGCCAACCGGCCGCAACCAATAGCAACGCAGCTACTAATACAGCACCAAAGCCCAACCCAAGTTTCGCCCCGACACGGACATTGCTAATCCAGCCAAACATAATTACTCCGACTCACTGATATAGGCGCAAGAAAGCGACCAGATAGATATCGATCCGAACTTGATTCCCTGCATTAGCCATTGGTCGTATATCGCCAACCGGTTCCAACCCAGTACATTAAAGTCCAATTCGAACAGTGAAGATCGATTGAATGCCGAGATTTCCGGATGGAACGACATCACATTCAGCAGATACAACCATCTTGAACTTGGTGATGAAAATAAAGATCGCCAGAGAGAACTGGCAGAATACGGCCAGTCTGTTTGCCAATGCCTGCGATGATGTCTGGCTTTCGAAAATGGGCGAAATTGAACTCTTGGAATCTCACTATCGATCTCTTCAGGATCAGCTTTGCCAACATATTGAACAGTCTTTTAAGGTTGAATAACCTGAAACCAGTCTTACAGGATGGACGAATACGGGTAACGCATTAAAAGATCGCAATTGGGTTCAAGATTCAGATCAACCCATTTCTCAGCCATTGCTCAATAGACGCCACTGCGACAACGCCTCATGACCCCCCCTCGAATTCCGAGGAGACGGTGATTATCATGGAGGCCGGTTCGGAAGGAGGCATGCAATGGAACTGAAATTCAGCCACGTCGATGTACTCGTCAACAATCTCGATGAAGCCTGCACGTACTACGCACACATACTGAAAGCCAGAATCTCCAGAACGCTCGTCTGGGAGCGCGGTGGTCTGCACGTGCGCTACGCGATTGCGCTGATCGGTCAAGAGCGCTTCATGCTGGTACAGCCGTTGGCGGGAAACCTGAAAGAGCTATTGGACGCCTCGGGCGAAGGGATGATTTATCGCCACTGCTACTCGACACCGGACATCGAGAAAGCCTATGACGAATTGATGGTCGCCGGTGTTCAGCCTGAAGACGAAAACGGACAGCCATTGGCCCGCGCAAACCTGCAATCCCCGTCCGGGGCTCGCATCATCTGGCTACCCAAGCGCTTCGGGCATTTCTCTATCGAAATTCTGGAAGAAAAGGCGCTGGAGGCATTTGTCGAGGATGCGTTTGCCTGAAAGACATCTGCGATGTAACCGGCGAGAAAAACCACAAAGCCCCGATTGCTCGGGGCTTTGTCATTTCTGGTGTTTGGGAAAGCTGCCAGCCCACGCCGCTCCTCAGAAAGGAAACGAGTTCAGCAATCGCCCGGCATTTGCTTGCCTCAATCCGCTTGCACGGTGACTTGCTGCTGTTCGCCCAACCCCGCGATGCCCAGGCGAATGGTTTGCCCCGGGCGCAGGAAAACCGGCTGTGGCTTGATGCCCAACCCAACGCCCGGTGGCGTACCCGTCGAAATCACGTCGCCAGGTTGCAGGCTCATGCAACGACTCAGGTAAGCAATCAGTTGCGGCACGTTGAAGATCAGCGTCCGCGTATTCCCTTGCTGGTAGCGGTGTCCGTCGACATCGAGCCACAGGTCCAGCGCATGCGGATCGGTGATTTCATCGCGGGTTACCAGCCATGGCCCGAGCGGACCAAAGGTATCGAAGCCTTTGCCCTTGTCCCAGGTGCCGCCCCGCTCCAGTTGCCATTCGCGCTCAGAGACATCGTTGATCACGCAGTAGCCGGCGACATGCTCCATGGCGTTGGCTTCATCGATGTTGCGCCCGCCTTTGCCGATGACCACGCCGAGTTCGACTTCCCAATCGGTCTTCTTTGAACCGCGCGGGATCTCGATGTTGTCGTTCGGGCCGCAGATGGCACTGGTCCATTTGTTGAAGATGATCGGCTCTTTAGGCACTTCCATGTTCGACTCGGCCGCATGGTCGGCGTAGTTCAGACCAATGCAGACAAACTTACCGACCTGGCCGACGCAGGCGCCTATCCGTGGCTTACCGGCAACGATGGGCAGGCTGGACGGATCGATGGCAGCAAGCGTTGCCAGGCTTTCCGGGCTCAGGGCCAGTCCGGCGATATCCGGTACATGCGCCGAGAGGTCGCGGATCTGATTATCGGCATCCAGCAGGCCCGGTTTTTCCGAACCTTTTTCGCCATAACGCAACAGTTTCATTTAGTTCTCCTGCTCAAACCGAAAGTGCGAAGCGGGTTTCAGATGCTCATGCCGCCATCGATGACATGCACGCCGCCTGTGGTGTAGGCGGACGCATCGCTGCCCAGGTACAAAGCCAACTGGGCGATCTCGTCGGCACTGCCGATGCGACCCATGGGTTGGCGGTCAAGGAATTGCTGGTAGACCCGTGCTTCGTCGACGCCTTGTTGTGCAGCCTGTGCGGCAATGCGCTGACGCAGCGACGGCGATTCCACGGTACCGGGGCAAATGGCGTTGCAGCGAATGCCCTGACTGATGAAGTCGGCGGCAACCGCCTTGGTCAGCCCTACCACCGCCGCTTTGCTGGCAGCATAGGCAAAACGGTTGGGCACGCCTTTGATACTGGAAACCACCGATGACATGTTGATGACTGATCCACCTCCGCGTTGCAGCATGCCCGGCAGGAACGCGCGGATCATGCGGTACATGGCGGTGACGTTGATGTCCATCGACCGCGCCCAGTCCGCTTCATCGCATTCGAGAATGTTGCCACTGTGCACGTAGCCCGCGCAGTTGAACAGCACGTCCAGTGCGCCGATGCGCTCACTGATTTCGCTGATGGCGGTGGTCGATGTCACGTCCAGGGTAATCGCCGTTATGCCTTCAAGCCCTTCCAGCCTGCTGATATCGAGGTCCGTGGCAAACACTTCGGCACCGGCCCGGGCAAAGGCAATGGCGCTGGCCATGCCGATACCCTGCCCCGCCGCCGTGATCAGCACCCGTTTGTTCTGCAGGTTCATGCAGCCTCCAGCTTCGCGGTGAGGGGTGCTGTTTTAGGGGTTCTGCCGAGCATCGACGCGGGAATGGCGAGGATCAGCCCGCCGCTGACGAACAAGCACAGAGCCAGAACGTAGGTGCCGTTGTTGATATTGCCGGTCAGGTTTTCAGCGACGGCGGTGATCATCGAGCCGGTGAAACCGGACAGGTTGCCGAAGGCGTTGATCATGCCGATACCCGCCGCAGCGGCGACGCCGGAAAGCACGGTCCCCGGCAGGGTCCAGTAAATCGGCATCAGGCTGAGGATCCCCGAGGCAGATACGCTGAGGAACAACACGGACAACACCAGGTTGTCGGCGAAATATGCGCTCAGAATCAACCCCAAACCACCGATGAAGGCCGGAATCGCCGCGTGCATACGACGCTCACCGGTCCGGTTGGAGTGCCGTGCGTTGAGCAGCATCGCAACCGTGGCAATCGAATAGGGAATGGCGGTCAGGAGGCCAATGTGCAAGCTGTTGGTGATGCCCGTGCTCTTGATGATCGAAGGCATCCAGAACGCCAGGCCGTAGAAGCCGGTGTTGAAGGTCAGCAGAATGAGCACCAGCAACCACACCCGCGGATTGAAAAACACCTCGCTCAGGCGCGAAGCCTTGCCCTGGTTATCGGTTTGCAGATTGGCCTTGAGCAAGGCTTTCTCCGCAGCGGACAGCCATTTGGCGGAGTCGATGTTGTTGGCCAGGCAGGCGATGACGACGAACGCCATGATGATCGAGGGAATGCCTTCGATGATCAGCATCCATTGCCATCCGGACATGCCCTGCACGCCTTGCATGCTGTTCATCAACCAACCGGAAAGGATCCCGCCCAGGGTCAGGCTGACCGGCAATGCCATCAGGAACCCGGACATCACCCGGCTTTGCCGATGGGTCGGAAACCAGTAGTTGAGGTACAGAATCACACCAGGGAAAAAGCCGGCTTCACAGATGCCCAACAAGAAACGCAGCACGTAGAACATCGTGCTCGATTCGATGTGGAAGAAACCCGCCAGCGGTACGGTGAACGCCACGGCCATGGAGATCACGGCCCAGGTCAACATGATCCGGGCGATCCAGAAGCGCGCGCCGTAGCGATGCAGCAACAGGTTGCTTGGCACTTCAAACAGGAAGTAGCCCCAGAAGAACATACTGGCGCCCAAGGCATAGACGGTGTTGCTGAACTGCAGCTCGTTGAGCATGTCAAGTTTGGCAAAGCCGATATTGACCCGGTCCAGGTAAGCGGCCATGTAACACAGGAGCAGGACAGGAAGAATTCGCCAGATCACCTTGCGGTAGGTCCGGTCTTCAAATTCGAGTGCGCTGGCCTGCGCCTGCGCGGGCAATTGCTCGGATATCGTTTGCATGAGGTAACCCCTGGGCATGTGGACATGCCTGATTGTTTTTATCGAATGGGTCAGGCCGAGTGAACCGTTCACTCGGCATAGCGCAATGACTAGAGTGCTTCGGTGGTTTTTTCTCCGTTGACCAGGCGCGTCAGTCCCAATGGATTGCGGTTCTTCAGCGCGTCAGGAAGCAAGGCGTCCGGGAAGTTCTGGTAGCACACCGGACGCAGGAAGCGATCGATGGCCAATGTGCCAACCGAGGTGCCACGGGCATCGGATGTCGCCGGCCAAGGACCGCCGTGGACCATGGCATCGCAGACTTCCACACCGGTGGGGTAACCATTGACCAGTACGCGACCGACTTTTTGCTCAAGCAGCGCCACCAGGTCGGCGGACTGTTCCAACTCTGCCGTCTCACCCAGCAAGGTCGCGGTCAGTTGGCCGCGTAAACCGTGCAAGGCCGCCAACAATTCGGCCCGATCGGCCACCTCAACCACCACGGTGGCCGGGCCGAAAATTTCTTCCTGCAGCAACTCGTTGCCCGTCAGCAGCAGGCTGGCATCGGCCTGGAACAATTGCGCCTGCGCCTTGTTGCCCTGCTGAGCCGGCCCTGCCAGATGAATGATCTGCGGATGCGCCAGCAACGTTTCGCAACCGTGAACGTAACTGCGCAGGCCGCCCGCATTGAGCATGGTTTGCGCGGGCTGATCAGCCATCAAGGCACTGAGCGTCTGCACAAAGTGGCTGAAGGCCGGTGAGCGAATGCCGATGACCAGGCCGGGATTGGTGCAGAACTGCCCCGCGCCCATGACCACCGACGCCGCCAGTTCGGTAGCGATGCGCTCGCCGCGCACTTGCAGTGCCTCGGGCAGGACCAGTACCGGGTTGATGCTGCTCATCTCGGCAAATACCGGGATCGGTTGCGGGCGGGCGGCGGCCATGTCGCACAGCGCCCTGCCGCCCTTGAGTGAACCGGTGAAACCGACGGCCTGAATCAGCGGATGCTTGACCAGCGTTTCACCCACACCGGCACCGAAGATCATGTTGAACACGCCCTCGGGCATGCCGGTATGCTCGGCGGCGCGAACGATGGCTTCGGCCACTCGTTCGGCGGTCGCCATGTGTCCGCTGTGGGCTTTGAACACCACCGGACAACCGGCGGCGAGCGCAGCTGCGGTGTCACCTCCAGCGGTAGAAAATGCCAACGGAAAGTTACTGGCGCCGAACACCGCCACCGGGCCGACACCCAGGCGACACTGACGCAGATCGACGCGCGGCAAGGGTTGGCGTGCCGGGAGTGGCAGATCGATGCGTGCACCGTAGAAGTCACCGCGACGCAGGGTCTGGGCGAACAGGCGCATCTGGCCGCTGGTGCGAGCGCGTTCGCCCTGGATGCGTGCCGCCGGCAAAGCGGTTTCCTGGCAGACCAGGGCAACGAAATCATCGCCCAGTGCATCCAGCTCTGTGGCAATGGCCTCAAGGAACTCGGCACGACGGGCGGCCGGCAGATTGCGATAAACCGGATAGGCCTGGGCGGCGGCCGTTGCCGCGGCGTCCACTTCCTCGACCGTGGCCTGAATGAAGGCCGTGGGCAAAGGTTGCCCGGTCGTCGCATCAACGCTGTGCAACACCACCGATCCGGCGGCGCTGCGGCCTCCCGCGATGAAATTGTGTCCGGACAGTTCGGGCATGACAGTCTCCTGACCCTGATTGAAAGCTGGTCGCTACTGTACTGTCGCGAATCGATTCTTTCCCAATGGCATTTTTGGATTAACCGATAACGATCCGTTATCGAATTAGCCGATAAACCCCATCGTATTTAACTCGCCGAATCGTTGTTCAAACGGGCGTTGTCCTTGAGTATTTCGGCAAATTCCAGAGCCGCTCCCACCAGTTGCTCGCCCTTGCGGGTGAGGATGCCGTAGTCCTGCGGGACCAGATGCAAAGGCGTATCCAGCGTCTTGAGCTGACCGCTTTCGAGCAGTGGGTTGACCATGGCATTGGGCAGCATCCCGATCATCGGCCCACGCTGCAGCACCTGGAGGAAGGTCTGCATCGAAATGGTGTCGACGGTGTTGCGGGGCATGCCCACGCCGGCTTCGGCGAACGCGAGTTCCATGCGCCCGCGAATCGGCGTACCCACCGGGTAAAGAATCCATGGCAAGTCCACCAGTTGCTCCAACGAGATGGGGCCGACACCTGCCAGCGGGTGCCGGTCGTTGACCACAATGCAGAACGGTTCGGGAGCCAGCGGTTGAAAGTCGTACCGCTGTTGCTGGCTTTGATCGGTGAAACGGGCGATGGCCAGGTCCAGTTTTTTCTCTTCAAGCATTTCCATCAGATGGTTACTGGTTTGCTCCACCACCTCGATCGACAGCAATGGCCAGCGCTGTTTGATCTGCAAGATCGCCTCGGGCAGGGCCACCGCCGTAGCGGCAAATATTCCGCCGACCTTGAGGTGACCGTGCCCCCCTTCGCGCAGGCTGCTGATTTGCTCGACGAAGGAGCGCGCATCGTTCAAGGCGATTTGCGCATAGCGCAGCACGTGCTCGCCCAGCGCCGTGGGCGGCATGGCCCGTGGCTGGCGCTCGAACAAGGCGAAACCGAGCAGGCTTTCGATCTCTTTGAGCATCTTGCTGATGGCCGGCTGGCTGAGGTTCATCTGTTGCGCCGCCAGGTGCATGTTACGGGTGCGCCCCAACGTGTCGATCAGCAGCAAATGCCTGAACTTGAGCCAACCGCAGAAACTGGAGAAGGACAGATCTGACATGAACACGCCTCGCACAAGTAATAACCGCAAGTTATCGAATACTGAATTTATCTCATTGGAGTTTATCGACTGTCCGTCCTAGCGTGAAGTCTTTACGAACCAGGAAGATGCCCCATGTCGCTATTGCTTACTCCCGAAAACACCCTGCCCGTCGATGGCGTCGCCGGTACCTTGATCGGCCGCGCCTGGGTACCAGGCCAGATCGCCGGACCTTCGCCGATCGTCCTGCGCGCCGACGGCGTGTTCGATCTGTCGGAGCGCTTCGCGACCCTGAGTGACTTGCTGGAATCGGACGCTCCTCTGTCGGCAGTGCGCGAGACGCCGGGCACCTTCATTGCCAGCATCGAGGCCCTGCTCGCCAACACCGGACCTGACGCCGACCCGTCCCGACCTTACCTGCTGGCCCCTCTGGACTTGCAGGTGATCAAGGCCGCCGGCGTGACCTTCGCCGCCAGCATGATCGAGCGTGTGATCGAGGAGCAGGCCGGTGGTGACGCCGCCAAAGCCGAAGCCGTGCGGGCCACCGTGCACGGCGTGATCGGTGACAACCTGCGTTCGATCGTTCCTGGCTCAGAGCAGGCCATGCGTCTGAAAGCCTTGTTGATCGAACAAGGCATGTGGTCGCAATACCTGGAAGTGGGCATCGGCCCGGACGCGGAAATTTTCACCAAGGCACCGGTTCTGGCCTCTGTTGGCAGCGGCAGCCGGATTGGCATTCATCCGGGTTCGCAGTGGAACAACCCGGAACCGGAAGTGGTGCTGGCGGTGAACAGTCGCGGGCAGATTCACGGTGCGACCCTGGGCAACGACGTCAACCTGCGGGACTTTGAAGGCCGCAGCGCGCTGCTGCTGAGCAAGGCCAAGGACAACAACGCATCCTGCTCGATCGGGCCGTTCATCCGCCTGTTCGACGAGCACTTCAGCCTGGACGATGTCCGTGCCTGCGTGGTCGACCTTGAGGTGCAAGGTGAGGACGGTTACCGGATGCACGGATCGAGCTCCATGAGCCAGATCAGCCGTGACCCGCAGGACCTCGCCGGCCAGACCCTCAACGCCAATCACCAATACCCCGATGGTTTCCTGCTGTTTCTCGGTACCCTGTTCGCGCCCACCGAAGATCGCGATCATGTCGGCAGTGGTTTCACCCACAAACTGGGGGACCGGGTCAGCATCAGCAGCCCGTTGCTCGGCAGCCTGCACAATCAGGTGACCCACAGCTGCGAGGCGACGCCATGGACCTTTGGCGTGAGCGCCTTGCTGCGTAACCTGGCGTCCCGAGGACTGCTGCCACGCTGAGCCGGAACAGATTGTCGATTCATCCAATTACAAGAGAGACATGAATCATGAGTGACACCCCTAAACGCCGTCTGCGCAGCGAGCAATGGTTCAACGACCCTGCCCACGCGGACATGACTGCCCTGTATGTCGAACGCTACATGAACTACGGCATGACCCGAGAAGAGCTGCAATCGGGTCGCCCGATCATTGGCATCGCCCAGACCGGCAGCGACCTGACACCTTGCAACCGTCATCACCTGGAACTCGCGCAGCGGGTCAAGGCCGGCATTCGTGATGCCGGTGGCATCCCCATGGAATTCCCCGTCCACCCGATCGCCGAACAGTCACGCCGGCCTACTGCCGCACTGGATCGGAACCTGGCCTATCTGGGACTGGTGGAGATTCTCCACGGTTATCCGCTGGATGGTGTTGTACTCACCACCGGTTGCGACAAGACCACCCCGGCCTGCCTGATGGCCGCCGCCACCACTGACCTGCCGTCCATTGTGCTGTCCGGCGGGCCGATGCTCGACGGTCATCACAAGGGCGAACTGATCGGCTCCGGCACCGTACTCTGGCACGCGCGCAACCTGATGGCGGCCGGTGAAATCGATTACGAAGGTTTCATGGAAATGACCACCGCGGCATCGCCCTCGGTGGGTCACTGCAACACCATGGGCACCGCACTGTCGATGAACGCACTGGCCGAAGCGTTGGGCATGTCGTTGCCGGGTTGCGCGAGTATTCCGGCGCCCTACCGCGAGCGCGGTCAAATGGCCTACGCCACCGGCAAGCGCATTTGCGAACTGGTGATGCAGGATGTACGCCCGTCACACATCATGACCCGCGAAGCCTTCGAAAACGCCATCGCCGTCGCGTCGGCGCTCGGCGCGTCAAGCAACTGCCCTCCGCACCTGATCGCCATCGCCCGGCACATGGGCGTCGAGTTGAGCCTGGATGACTGGCAACGGATTGGCGAAGATGTGCCGCTGCTGGTCAATTGCATGCCGGCCGGCAAATACCTGGGCGAAGGTTTCCATCGTGCGGGCGGCGTGCCATCGGTCATGCATGAACTGCAAAAAGCCGGACGCCTGCACGAAGACTGCGCCACGGTCAGCGGCAAGACGATCGGCGAAATCGTCAGCAGCAGTCTGACCAGCAACGCTGACGTGATCTATCCCTTCGAGACCCCTCTCAAACATCGCGCGGGCTTCATCGTTCTCAGCGGCAACTTCTTCGATAGCGCAATCATGAAAATGTCGGTGGTCGGCGAGGCGTTCCGCAAGACCTATCTATCCGAGCCAGGCGCAGAAAACAGCTTTGAAGCACGGGCAATTGTGTTCGAAGGACCGGAGGACTATCACGCCCGAATCGACGACCCGGCGCTGGAAATCGACGAGCGTTGCATCCTGGTGATTCGTGGCGCCGGCACCGTGGGCTACCCCGGTAGCGCCGAAGTGGTGAACATGGCGCCACCGGCAGCACTGATCAAGCAAGGCATCGACTCTCTGCCGTGCCTGGGCGACGGTCGCCAGAGCGGCACCTCGGCCAGCCCTTCGATCCTCAACATGTCCCCGGAAGCCGCTGTCGGCGGAGGTTTGGCGCTGCTGAAAACCAACGACCGCCTGCGTGTGGACCTCAACGCAAGATCGGTAAACCTGCTGGTCGACGAAGCCGAAATGGCCCGCCGTCGCGCCGAGTGGACGCCTAACATCCCTGCGTCCCAAACGCCCTGGCAAGAGCTGTACCGGCAATTGGTCGGACAGTTATCGACGGGCGGATGCCTGGAGCCGGCCACCTTGCATATGCGGGTCATCGCTCGAAGTGGCGGCGAGCCGCGTCATTCGCACTGACGGCTTTTGCACTGCCCTGCTATCCCGGCCTCCACCGGAATAGCAGGTTGAAAAATCAAAGCACAAATCTTCCTTGTTCACCGCTCACCCACTCCCCCCGCCCCAAATTCAGCCCCTGCTGTCGACCCGAGACAAGAACGCTCTTGCGCCTGTCGCTGGCTCTTTTTTCGCCCAAAAACCCGCAAACAGCCTCTTGATCAAACGAGACATTAAGTCCACCATGGATAAATATCACACGCTCAGGCACCACAGTCATGGCCCAAACCGTAGAAACCAACCTTCCCTCGCAAACTCCCGGCGTCGTGCACAGGCTCTGCAAGCACACGTTCAGTGGAGGCTCGGGCCAACGCAGTGCCTACATTCAGGCCGGGTTGCATGCCGACGAACACCCGGGACTGCTTGTCATCCAGCACCTGCTTGTTCATCTGCAACAGCTGGAAAAGCAAGGTCGGATTGACGGTCGGATTGTGGTCAGGCCTTTCGCCAATCCGGTCGGCATGGGGCAACAGGTCTTTGGCCAGTTGCCCGGACGTTTCAATCTGGCCAACGGTGAAAACTTCAACCGCAACTTCCCGAACATCGTCGCCAAGCTGGAGACCGTGCTGACCGCCACGCGCCCCGCTCATAACGACACCACGGCAATGAAGGCACTGATGCTGTCCGTGCTCGGCGACTCGATGCCAGCGGAAACAGTCGCCGCCAACAAATACCTGCTACTGCACGAGGCGTTGCAGCACGATCTTTTTATCGACCTGCACTGCGACACCTCGAGCATTCTGCACATCTACGCCAACCTCAATCAGCGCGAACGAGCCCTACGCCTGGCGACCAGCATGGGCGTCGAGGCGGTATTTCTCGAAGATGAAGCCGGTGGTTTCCCACTGGACGAGGCCTACGCCAAAGCCTGGAAAACGCTGTACGCCAAAGCGCTCGTGGACACAGAACACCTTGGCTTCTCCGCTACCGTCGAGCTACGCGGCCAGGCCGATGTCGAGGACGACATTGCCGAACAGGATGCCTTGGGACTGCTCCGCTTTCTCTGCGCAGAAGGTTTGATCCGAGAGGAAGAAGCCCCGAAACACCCCATAGAACCGGAGCAGGTGATCGTCTATCCGCTGGAAGGTGTCGCCCATCTGGAGGCAACCGGCACCGGCATCATCGCCTGGAAAAAAGCGCTGGGCTCAACCGTGCAGCGCGGCGACATCATCGCCGAAATCCTGCCGCTGGACATGCAACTCGCAACGCCGCGTATTCCGGTAGCGAGCCCTGTGAATGGCGTTCTCGTTGCAAGGCACCACATCAGACTGGTTCGAGCAGGCCAGCGGATTGGCATGGCGGCAGGAACCGAACCGCTTCCCGGACGCATCACCGGTCAACTGATGCAAGCTTTCTAACAACAAGAACAGGTACAAAAACCTATCAAAAAGTCACCACGACTCAATTTTCAAACTGCCTTGGCGAGCTGCATTTCGCGGCTCGACCAACAACACCGACAATCAATCTGAGGCACGTAAAAATGAAAATGCTCGCAGTGTTCAGCGGTCTGACGCTCGCTCTCTCAATGTCCATGGCCCACGCAGCCGATCAACCACTGAAAATCGGTATCGAAGCGGCCTACCCGCCCTTTGCCTCCAAGTCTCCCAACGGCGAAATCACCGGTTTCGATTACGACATCGGCAATGCACTCTGTGCAGAAATGCAGGTCAAGTGCCAATGGGTCGAGCAGGAATACGATGGCCTGATTCCCGCTTTGAAAGTCAAAAAAGTCGATGCGATCCTGTCGTCGATGTCGATCACCGAGGAGCGCAAGAAATCAGTCGACTTCACCGACAAGTACTATCAGAGCCCCGCTCGACTGGCGATGAAAAGCGGAACTCAAATCGGGGATGATCTATCCGGCTTGAACGGCAAGCGCATCGGCGTGCAGCGCTCCAGCATCCACGACCGCTTCGCCACCGAAGTCCTAGCCCCCAAAGGTGCGGAAATCGTCCGCTACACCTCGCAAAACGAGATCTACCTGGATATGAATTCCAGCCGGCTGGATGGAACTGTCGCCGATCAGATCATTCTCAGCGAGTCGTTTCTAAAACTGCCTACCGGCCAGGGATTTTCCTTCGCTGGCCCGCAACTGACCGATCCCAAGTATTTCGGTGACGGCATCGGCATCGCCCTGCGCAAAGGCGATACCGCACATGTACAAAGCTTCAATGACGCCATCAAGGCATTGCGAGCGAAAGGAATCTACCAGGCCATCAACGCGAAATATTTCGACTTCGACGTTTATGGCAAGTAACCGCTGACATCAATACTCCAGGGGCGCTTGCTGCGCTCCGATACGCCTTGAACCTGCGTCACACTCAAGCAGCACATCCGTGTCATTCCGGGGCCCTCAGGCCCCGGAATCATTTTTCATTCTTGATCGTGGTCGCCCGGTTTTCGGTGCGAAAAAACGCTTGCCTATGCAGATAAAATATCCATAATGGATTTTATATCCACGAGAGATTTTTTATCTTCGTGATTGCCCTACTGCATAGCCGCCTTTGAGAGCGTCATCCATGTCCACAACTATTCAAGCCCCCCTTATCGTCCAGGAATCCGATGTCACGGCATTGCTCCCGCAATTGGACGTTTTGGCAGCCATGCGCCGCCTGTTCGAATCGCTGGGTGCCGGCAACGCCGTACAACCGCCGCAACAACTGGTGGAGTTCCCAAATGGACAGGGCGACTTCATCAACTACCTGGGGGTCATGAGCGAAGAAAAGGTGTATGGAATCAAAACGTCCCCGTACATCAAGACCGACGGCAAGCCACTCGTAACCGCATGGTCCATGCTGATGTCCATGGAAACCGGTACTCCGCTCTTGCTGGCAGACGCGGGCTTGCTGACCACCCTGCGCACCGCTGCAACCACTGCTTTGGCCATCGACCACCTGGCCCCCAAAGGCAGCAAGCGCCTGGCGGTGATTGGCAGCGGACCTATTGCATTGCGACATGTCGAGTTCGTGAAAGGACTGCGCCAGTGGGAAAAAATCTCCATCTACTCCCTGGAAATCCCGTCCATGAGCGACGAACAACGCGAGTCGATTCTGGCCATCGATCCGCGCATTGTGCTGTGCGAACTGCAATCGAAGGCGGTATCCAATGCCGACGTCGTGATGCTGTGCACATCGTCACCAAAACCCGTTCTGCAGACGGAAATCCTCGGGCAGCCCACCCTCATCACGTCGATCAGCACCAATGCTTATCGTGCGCATGAAATTGCCCCGCAAGAGCTGTCGAAAATGGACGTGTATTGCGATTACCGGCACACCACGCCACTGGCTGCCGGAGAGATGGTCATCGCAGCCGAACGCGAATGGTGGTCAACCCGGGATCTGGTCGGCGACCTGGCAGAGCTGTCCAACGGTGCGGCGCCGCTGCCCGGCTATGAGCGCCACGTGTTTTTCCGGTCCATCGGCCTTGGGCTGGAGGATGTTGCTGTGTCTCTGGAAATCTATAAAGCGCTGACTCAACGTTGATCACCGCTTGTTAACTGACAAATCAAAACAAAAGGTACCCACATGAAGATCAAAGAGTTCGGCGTTGAAATCTGGATGAACGCCTACGAAAACGACTGCCGATACAACCTGGCCGAAACCTGCGTCGAGTCCCTGACCATCGAACAACTGCTGGAGATGGCAGGCAAAAAAGACAGCATCCTTTCCGAGCTGCTGCCGTTGAAGATGACGTATGGCGCTATCGAAGGTTCTGATCGCCTGCGCAACAACGTAGCGGCGCTGTATTCGAAGCAGAGCAAGGACAACGTCATCATCACCCACGGCGCGATCGGTGCGAACGCCCTGGTGTATGAAACCCTCGTTGAGCCAGGTGATCACGTCATTTCCGTGGCGCCGACTTATCAGCAGCATTACTCGATTCCAGAGAGTTACGGCGCCGACGTTTCGATCCTCAAACTGCGTGAAGAAAACAGCTTCCTGCCGAATCTGGAAGAACTGAAAGCGCTGGTGCGGTCGAACACCAAAGTGATTGCCATCAACAACCCGAACAACCCGACCGGGGCGCTGATGGACCAGGCGATGCTCGAGCAGATCGTGGCGATCGCCCGTTCGGCCGGAGCCTACCTGCTCAGTGACGAGGTCTATCGCGGTATTGACCAGGACGGCGACGGCTTCACCGTCTCGGTGGCAGACCTGTACGAAAAAGGTATCAGTACCGCCAGTATGTCCAAGGCGTTCTCGCTGGCCGGTCTGCGCTTGGGCTGGATCGTTGCGCCAACCGACCTGATTCATCGCGTCTCCATTCACCGCGACTACAACACCATCAGCGTCGGCATGCTGGATGACCATTTCGCCTGCATTGCGCTGGAAAGCAAGGACAAGATCCTGGCCCGCAACAAGTCCATCACTCGCACCAACCTCGAGTACCTGGATCAGTGGGTCGCGAAAGAACCCAAGGTTTCGTACGTCAAACCGAAATCGGGCACCACTGCCCTTTTGAAGATCGACCTGGACCTGTCCTCCCGTGACTTGTGCATCAAGCTGCTGGAAAGCAAGGGCGTCATGTTCACGCCGGGCAGTGCTTTGGACATCGAAGGTTATGTACGTATTGGTTATGCCAACAATCTTTCGGTCCTGAAGGAAGGTCTGGAGAAGGTGTCGCAATTCCTCGCCGAGTATTGATTCCTCCCTGTACGCCTTTGTCGAGTCGCATGGCCCAATGAAAGATGCCGACGGTGATGCCGTCGGCATTTTCGTTCTGGTTTGATGCCATGCGCGCTCGCGGCACGAATAGCGCGCCGATAGCGCCACACCGACCCGTCATGAACAATCTTGAAAACTACAAAGCCATTGCTGATGGCATCGCGACGTTGTACTACCCGCATGCCGAAGTGATCATCCACGATGCCAGGACACGCTCCATTCTCCATGTGTCAGGACGACTGGATGGCATCGACAGGGTTGCCCGCCATGAGAATCCCGGCCGTGACCGCGAGCAGATTCGTTCGATCACCCGCGTGTTGAAAAACGACAAGGGCGAGCCGGAGGCGTTGCTTTGTATCAACGTAAACTTCTCGGCGCTCGACACAGCGGTTGCGGTGCTGACCCATTTCTTGACGCCCCGTCAGATCTCACCCGTGCGTGACACTCTGTTTGAGGATGACTGGCAGGAACGCATCAATACGTTCGTCCAGCGCTGGCTGCAACAGCGCAACCTGGCGCTTGAGGGCCTGAATCGCCACGAGAAATCCTTGCTGCTGGAAGCGTTGTATATCGAAGGCGCTTTTGCAGGAAAAAAGGCTGCTGACTTCGTCGCCAGCTTGCTGAACGTGAGCAGGACAACCGTCTTCAACCAACTGAAGTCCCTGCGAAAACCGATATGACCCGATGCCGTGTTCTGCCTCACGGGTGCATCAATCCGCGGCTCGTAGTCAAACCGCGTAACTGCTACATTTGTGCCCCTAATGGACTCTCTTGCGATTTGCCCCAGCATGAAAAAACTTAACGACTACAAGACCATCGCCGACGGCATTGCGTTGCTGTACTTTCCCCATGCTGAAGTCATCCTTCACGATGTAAAAACGCAAAAAATCGTTCATATCGCCAATAACATTTCAAAACGGCAGTTGGGAGATGATTCAGCCCTGCATGAGTTGCCTGGCGACTTCGCGGCCGTCAGCAACCTGGGGCCCTACGAAAAACTCAACTGGAACGGGCAGAAAATCCGCTCCATCACCAGCGTGTTGAGAAATGACGATGACGAGCCAGAGGTTCTGCTCTGCATCAACATGAATTTCACCGTGCTGGAAATGGCACGAGAAGCCTTGAACAGTTTCTTCGAGCCCAGCCGACTGCTGCCGCAGCCCGACGCACTGTTCCGGGATGACTGGCAAGAACGCATCAATACCTTCCTGCACGCCTGGCTCAAGGAACATAACCTGTCACTGCCAGGGCTGACGCGCAACGACAAGCGCCTGCTGGTGGAAGCCCTGTTCGCCGAAGGCGCTTTCGAAGGACGCAGTGCCTCGGATTACATCGCCAACGTTCTGTCGATGGGCAGGGCCACTGTCTACAAGTACGTAAAGCTTTTGCGTGAGGCCGCGTGATTCAGAGACGTCACGCCTGCCCGGACCGCACGACGTCATACAGCCCTCTCAGGCGCTTCACGGCACCTTCGATATCCGCTTCTTTCACACCGCCGTAGCCCAGCACCAACAGATTGTCATCGAGTCGGTCGGGATCAATGTGATAGGCCCCCCGCAACGTCAGGCCATGCGCAGGGGCTAACTGGATCATTTTCCGTGCAGTGCCCGCAGCACCGAGGGTCACAGCCAGGTGGATCCCGGCCTGCCCCGAAGAAAACTGCACTTCATCACCAAAATAATGTTTCAGATTTTGCTGCAGCAAACTCCTGCGCGCCGCGTAGACGGCCCGCATCTTTCGGATGTGACTGGCGAAATGGCCTTCCTGCATGAAGTCAGCCATCGCGGCCTGGATGGGCAGGAATCCTGGCCGGTAAAGTTGCGTCATGCCTTTGCTGAACGAGTCCGCCAGGGACTCGGGCACCACCAGGTAACTCAGGCGCATGCCCGGAAACGTCACCTTGCTGAAGGTCCCCAGGTAGATCACCCGCTGGCGAGTATCCAACCCCTGCAGCGAGGGCAGTGGATCGATGTCATAGCGGAACTCGCTGTCGTAGTCGTCCTCCAGAATCCAGAGGCCCTTCGCCTCGCCAAAAGCCAGCCATTCACGACGCCGTTGCAGGCTCATGATGTTTCCGGTCGGGTACTGGTGTGAGGGGGTGATGAAGGCAAATCGGGTAACCGATTGCTCTTCCAGACTCGGCAGGCATGCCCCTTGTTCATCCACCTCCATCGAATGGACCTGCAACCCCGCGGCGGACAGTACAACGGGAGTGCCCCAGTGCGTAGGGCTCTCCACCAGCACACTATCTCCCGGATCGGTCAACAGCTTGGCGATCAGATCCAGCGACTGATGCGTGCCCATGGTGACGATGACTTGTTCCGGGGTGCATTTGACTGCTCGGGAAGCGTAGAGATACGAGGCCAGCGCTTCACGCAACGGACGGTAGCCGCCATGTTCCACATAGCCCGTCAGTTCGGTCTGATGCTTGCGGTAGTAGCGATTCTGCAAGCGCTTCCAGATATGGAAAGGAAACTGATCCGCGTCGGCAACCCCGGGTACAAAAGCACCACCGGAGCGCGCCAGCCCCGTGACCCGCTCGGTGATCGCGCGGCCACGCAGTGACAACAATCCCTCGGCACTTTCCTCCCCGGCCTGCACGGCGTCCTTGAGATAAGCCTGAGGCAGCGTATCGGCCACGAAAGTGCCGCTGCCGGGACGGGCGTAAAGATAACCTTCGTCGGTCAGCCGCTCATAGGCCAGTGACGCGGTGACACGTGAGATTGCCAGTTGTTCGGCCAGCGCCCGGGTCGAGGGCATTTTGAAACCCACCGGAAGGTGCCCTTGCAGAATCGACTCCTGAATGACCTTGCAAATCTGTCGCTGCAACGTGGTGTCGGTGCTGCGATCGAGTTGGCCGATCAGCAGGTCATGCAGCAGTGAAGGCATAAGTGGCGCTATCCAGGGTCTGAATTCTGATGATCAGACTAAGGCCGCAATGTCGTTCTGTCAGCTCCTTTTCCGACGCTTTACTGAAGGACGGCGCACATAAAGTGGACTTATCAATATTACAGATCTGGCTATAAACGATATGTCCATCCCTGTCATATCTTCGACACAACGCTTCAGGGACCTGTAGGAGCCGGCTTGCTGGCGATGGCGGCGTATCAATCAACATTGATGGCGCCAGACACACCGCCATCGCCAGCAAGCCGGCCCCTACAAGGTTGAGGCAAAAAGGTAAGCCCAATGGCTCCCGTTGTTATCGATAGAGTGACGACAGTGACGATTCAAACACTACCTACCGTTGATCAAGTCCTCAGTTCCGCGGCGGCCCATGCTTCGAACGAGCAAGCCCAGGCCGTGGCAAGCGAACACTTTGGCCTGCAAGCCCGCGCCGTGCAGCTTGCGGGGGAACGCGACCTGAATTTCCACCTGCAGTGCGCGGATGGCTCGCAGTATCTGCTGAAGTTATCCAACCCCGCAGAAGACGCCCACGTCACCGATTTTCAGAACAAGGCGCTGCTGCACATTCTTCACACCGATCCGCAGCTGCCTGTTCAAAGGGTTTACCCGAACCTGCGAGGCCACTATCAGACCCCAATCGTTCTGAATGCCGAGAAGGTGCTGGCACGCCTGTTTTCCTTTGTCGAAGGCACGCCGTTGAATCAGGTCGCCGTGCCCAGTCGCAAACTCAGGACTGAGTTAGGGGCACAACTGGCCCATCTGGGTCTGGCCCTGCGAGGCTTTTTCCACCCGGCAGCCGGCCACGAACTGCTGTGGGACATCAAGCATTCCTCGCGCCTGACCGATCTGATCGAGTGCATCCCGAACAACGCAGATCGGCAACTGGCCAAGCATTTCCTCGACAACTTCAAAACCTATGCGCTGCCACAGCTCAAAGGGTTGCGCGCTCAGGTCATTCATAACGACCTCAACTTGCACAACGTCATCGTAGATGCCGAGCAACCGGATGTGATCCGCAACATTCTGGACTTCGGCGACATGGTTCACGCACCGCTGATCAACGATGTGGCCGTCGCTGCGTCCTATCAATTGGGGCGCGAAGGCAATCCGCTGGATCAGGCCTGCGAGTTCATTGCGGCCTATCACCGGGTCTGCCCGCTGGAAACGCTTGAGCAACACATTCTTTTCGATCTGATCACTGCCCGACTGGTGATGACCGTTGCCATCACCAACTGGCGCGCATCCGTGTACCCGGACAACAGTGCCTACATCCTGCGCAATGCGCCGTTGGCCTGGAGCAGTTTGCGTGCATTCGCAAACCTCACCCGTGAATCAGCACAACAACAGATCCGTCACGCCTGTTCTCAGGAGGCCGCGCTATGACAATGGTCAATGGTTTTACCGCTGCTGATGCAGCTCGTTTGTCCGAGGCAGAACGTTCACTGATCGAGCGCCGGGACAAGGCGCTCGGGCCGGCCTATCGCCTCTTCTATGAACGCCCGCTGCACATTGTCAGGGGTGAAGGTGTCTGGCTTTACGACGCGGACGGCAAGCGTTATCTCGACGCCTACAACAACGTCGCGTCGGTAGGCCATTGCCATCCCCACGTTGTGAATGCGATTTGCGAGCAGGCCAAGGTCCTCAACACCCACACCCGTTACCTGCATGAAGGCATTCTCGGGTATGCGGAAAAGCTGCTGGCCACCTTCCCTGCCGAACTCAATCACGTGATGTTCACGTGCACCGGCAGCGAGGCCAACGACCTGGCCTTGCGTATCGCCCGGCAATACACCGGCGGCACCGGGGTCATCGTCACTCAGCTAGCCTACCACGGCATTACCGAACAAGTGGCGGCGGCCTCGCCCTCCCTCGGTGCCGGTGTGGCATTGGGCGATTTCGTTCGCACCGTCAGAGCGCCCGATGCCTACCGATTGGGCGCGCAGAACGTTTCGAAGATCTTTGCCGATGACGTGCGGGCCGCGATTCGCGACATGCGCGAAAGCGGCATCAAGCCTGCCGCCATTTTGCTTGACGGTATTTTTGCCAGCGATGGCGTACTCGCTGACCCTGCCGGTTTCATGAAGGAAGCCATCGACGTGGCGCAGCAGGAAGGCTTGCTCTACATCGCCGATGAGGTGCAATCGGGATTCGGGCGCACCGGCTCTCACCTGTGGGGCTTCGAGCGTCACGGCGTGCGCCCGGACATCGTCACCATGGGCAAACCCATGGGCAACGGCCAGCCGATTGCCGCTGCCGTGATGCGTTCAGAAGTGGTTGAAGAGTTCGGCCGCACCGCCCGCTACTTCAATACCTTTGGCGGTAATCCGGTGTCTTGTGCTGCCGCCAATGCCGTACTGGAAGTCATCCAGGGCCAGGACCTCCTGAACAACTGCGCCACCATTGGGGCCTACCTCAAGAGCGGAATCGAGGAACTCGCCAAGCGTTACGAACTGATCGGCGATGTTCGCGGTTCGGGGCTGTTCCTCGGTGTCGAGCTGGTGACCGACCGCGCGACCAAGGCACCCGCTGCCGAACACACGCGCCGTGTGGTCAACGGCCTGCGCGAACGTGGCGTACTGATCAGTTCGGCAGGCCCTCTGGAAAACATTCTGAAAGTCAGGCCACAACTCGTTTTCGAACGCGAGCATGCGGACCTGTTCATCGAGAGCTTCGAAGCCGTCCTTCGGGATCTGCAGTAGTACTCAAACCGCCTGAGGACATTGATCATGAGCAAAGTTTTTCACCAACCACTCAGCGGCAACGAAATGCCGCGTTTCGGTGGCATCGCCACGATGCTGCGCCTGCCCCACTTCCCAAGCGCTGAAGGCCTGGATGCCGCGTTCATCGGGGTGCCGCTGGACATTGGCACCTCCCTTCGGCCGGGGACCCGGTTCGGGCCCCGCGAAATCCGCGCCGAGTCGGTGATGATTCGCCCCTACAACATGGCCACCGGCGCCGCGCCCTTCGACTCGCTGTCCGTTGCCGACATCGGCGACGTGGCCATCAACACGTTCAACCTGCCGGCAGCGGTGAAGATTATCGAAGAGGCGTACGACGCCCACCTCGAACACAACATCGTGCCCATGACCCTGGGCGGTGACCACACCATCACCCTGCCCATCTTGCGTGCAATCCACAAAAAACACGGCAAGGTCGGCCTGGTCCACATCGACGCCCATGCCGATGTCAACGATCTGCAATTCGGCGAAAAGATCGCGCACGGCACGACGTTTCGCCGGGCTGTCGAAGAAGGCCTGCTCGATTGCGACCGCGTGGTGCAGATCGGCCTGCGTGCCCAGGGCTACACCTCGGAAGATTTCGAATGGTGTCGCCGGCAAGGCTTTCGCGTGGTCCAGGCCGAAGAGTGCTGGCACAAATCGTTGACCCCTCTCATGGAGGAAGTACGGGCAAAAGTGGGCGGCGGACCGGTGTATCTGTCTTTCGATATCGACGGTATCGATCCTGCATGGGCACCGGGCACCGGCACACCCGAAGTCGGTGGGCTGACCACTATTCAGGCACTGGAAATCATCCGCGGCTGCTGGGGACTGGATCTGATCGGTTGCGACGTGGTTGAGGTTTCACCGCCCTATGACCTGTCAGGCAACACCTCGTTGTTAGGCGCGAATCTGCTTTACGAGATGTTGTGCGTGCTACCCGGGGTCATCCGACGCTAATCAGACAGGAGGCTCGTGACACGCGCCTCCGTCCTTCCTCTCAACGTGGAAAACGAGCCATGTACAACAATAAAAGGCCTCAAGCATTTCCGGTCACCGCTCAATGTTTGACGTTGCCGGTGTTGTCCCGACAAAGCGCTGAAGCGCTGTCGAACTAGCGCAAACACGCGAAACGGCCACAGAGCCGAACGCCTGCCGTTCAAAACATCTGCCCTATTTCAAACTTTGAGGTGACCTATGTCGCATCAACAGGATAGTCACGTCTCGTTAACGCGTATCGAGACCTTTGGTGTCGAACGCATTCCGGACAAAGACCGGTGTGCGTCGCCGTTCGACCTCTTCCGAATGATATTCGGGGGAGCCAATACATTTGCCACCTGCATGCTGGGAGCGTTCCCCGTACTGTTCGGTTTGTCATTCTGGGCCGGTGTGGCCTCGATTGTCCTCGGCGTGGTGCTCGGCTCGATCATTCTTGCGCCAGTGTCGCTGCTGGGGCCGATCAACGGGACAAACAACGCGGTTTCGTCCGGTGCGCATTTTGGTGTGCATGGGCGCATCGTCGGCTCCTTCCTGGCGTTGCTGGTGGCCATCGCGTTTTTCTCCATCGGTGTGTGGAGCGCGGGCGACGCACTGCAAGGTGCGCTGCATCGCTTGATCGGTTTGCCGCAAAGCAATCTGTCCCTGGCGTTGATCTACGGATTCTTCGCTTTCCTGGTGCTGGTGATCTGCATCTATGGCTTCCAGTTCATGCTGTGGGTCAACAAGATCGCGGTGTGGAGCGCGAGCATCCTGTTCTTCGTCGGCATCTTTGCGTTCAAGGACACCTTTGATGCGGACTTCGCCGGCACGGTGTCGCTGGCCAGTCCCGACACCTTCTGGCCCGCCTTTATCGGCTCTACGCTTTTGGCGATGAGCAACCCGATTTCCTTCGGGGCGTCGATTGGCGACTGGGCACGCTACATTCCTGCGAGCACCCCCAAGTATCGGGTCATCGGCGCGACCATCCTGGCGCAACTGGCAACCCTCTCGCCCTTCCTGTTCGGCCTCGCGACCGCGTGCATCGTCGCTCAGCACGCGCCGCAGTACATGGCCGACAACAACTACGTCGGTGGCCTGCTGGCGATCTCGCCCGGCTGGTATTTCATTCCGTTGGCGCTCATCGCTTTTATCGGCGGTTTCTCCACGGGCACCGCGTCGCTCTACGGCGTGGGCCTGGACATGTCGAGCCTGGCAACGAACCTCTTCACCCGCGCCAAGGCCACCCTGGTCATCGGCCTGGTGGCGGTAGCGTTCATTTTCGTCGGTCGCTTCGGCTTCAACCTGGTGCAAAGCGTCTCCACCTTCACGGTGCTGATCGTGACCTGCACCACGCCATGGATGGTTGTGCTGGGCCTCGGGCTGATCTTCCGTCGCGGCTTCTATCACGCCGATGACCTGCAAGTGTTCACACGTCGCTTGAAAGGCGGCGCGTACTGGTTCGAGCACGGCTGGAACTGGCGCGGGCTGGGGGCGTGGATTCCCAGCGCCGTCATCGGCCTGTGCTTCGTCAACATTCCCGGGCAGTTCGTCGGCCCTCTGGCTTATCTGGTCGGCGGCGTCGACATCAGCCTTGTGGTCTCGCTGCTCCTTGCGGCCGTTCTCTACTGGACCCTGCTGATGCTCTTTCCGGAACCGCAAAACGTCTACGGCCCGAACGGCCCCTTCGCGTTGCCCCGGCCACCCACCCTGACGCCGGACGAAGAAAAAATGCTGGCTGGAAGGCTCGGCCACTGATCCCGAGGGGCGCGGGCCTGCCCCTATGGCCGCCCGCGCCATGAGCCAACAATTTGTAAATTTCTGGAGTGATGCAATGACTACTTGTGCCGAATACCTGGTCAATCAGCTGGAACACTGGGGCGTGGATACCGTCTTCGGTATTCCCGGCGTACACACCATCGGGCTTTATCGTGGGCTGCCGAAAAGCTCGATTCGTCATGTGACACCCCGTCACGAACAAGGCATCGGCTTCATGGCCGATGGTTATGCCCGCGTGACCGGCAAACCGGGCGTGTGCTTCTGCATCACCGGTCCTGGCATGACCAACATCGCCACGGCGCTGGGCCAGGCCTATGGGGACTCTATTCCGATCCTGGTGGTTTCCAGTGTCAACGAACGGGCGCGCCTGGGCCTGGGCAACGGCTTCATTCACGAATTGCCCAGCCAGCGCAATCTGATTGCTGGCGTGACCGCGTTCAGCCACACGGTCCTGAGCCTCGAACAATTGCCACAGGTGTTGCTGCGCGCCTTCAGCCTGTTCAAGGGTGGGCGTCCTCAACCGGTTCATATTGAAATCCCTCTGGACTTGATCGAAAGCAATGCCGATCACTTGCCTTTGCTGGACCTGCCCGTTCAAGGTCGGATCGCTCCCGATCCTGACGCCGTGAGTGCCGCTGTCGCGCTGCTTGAAAATGCCCAACGCCCTCTGCTGTTGATCGGCGGCGGATGCCAGTCCGCCTATGAGGAAGTGCGGGCGCTGGCCGGCGCACTCGATGCGCCAACGGCGTGCACCATCAACGCCAAGGGCATTCTTCCTCCGGGGCATCCCCTGGCGGTTGGCAGCAACCAGTCGCTGGTGCCTGTGCGCAAACTGGCGGCGGATGCAGATGTCGTGCTGGCGATTGGCACTGAACTGGCTGAAACCGACTATGACGTCGTGTTCAACAGCGGTTTCAAACTGAATGGAAGGCTGATTCGCATCGACATCGATCCGAGCCAGCTCACCCGTAACTTCGTGCCCGACGTTGCTATCACGGCTGACGCCGGCCTGGCGATACGTGCGTTACTCGAACGCCTTCCCGGCAAGCCAACCACACCGCAAAGCATCGGCGCTCAACGCGCGGCGACTGTCCGTGAGGAAATCGCCCAAGAGCTTCAAGGCTGGCGCGATTACTCGCGGCTGTTCGACACCCTCACTGACGCACTGCCAGACGCCCGCTACGTCGGCGACTCCACCCAGACGGTGTACACCGGTAATCATTTGGTCGAGCTCGACGGTCCGCGTCGCTGGTTCAACTCATCCACCGGCTACGGCACCCTCGGTTATGGGCTGCCCGCCGCCATCGGCGCGAAAATCGCCGATCCCCTCAGCACGGTTGTCTGCCTGATTGGCGATGGCGGCTTGCAGTTCACCCTGGGCGAGATGAGCAGTGCCGTCGAGGCAAACGCCCCGATCATTGTTGTGCTCTGGAACAACAGCGGCTACGGCGAAATCAAGACCGCCATGATCAAACGCGATGTGGAACCCCTGGGGGTCGACATCTACACACCGGACTTCATCAAGATCGCTGAAGGCTTTGGCTGGAACAGCCTGCGAGCCGTCGATCACCAGGATCTGCACGCACGGTTGCTGCAAGCCCGAGACAGCGCCCTGCCCACACTGATTGAAATTCGCGAAGCCGCGCCCTTCATTTCGGCCCCCTGAGGGCGGCCGTTCATGAACAGTTCCATTGACTGAATACCCGGAGTACCCGATGTCCCTGAGTGACTGGCAACACAAAGCCGCAGTGCTGAAAATGGAAGGCCGTGCGTTCATCGACGGTCGTTATTGTGCGGCTGCAAACGGTGAAACTTTCCCCTGCTACAGCCCGATCGATGGACGCTTGCTGACGCCTGTCGCCAGCTGTGATGCAGATGACGCAAACCTGGCTGTGGCCTGCGCCCGACGCGCTTTTGATTCCGGCGTATGGAGCCAGCTCGCCCCTGCGCAGCGTAAGGACGTATTGCTGCGTTTCGCTCGACTGATCGAACAGAACACCGAAGAACTCGCCCTGCTCGAGACGCTGGACATGGGCAAGCCCATCAGCGATTCGCTGACACTGGATGTCCCGGGATCGGCGGAGTGCATGGCCTGGACAGCCGAAGCCATCGACAAACTGTATGGAGAAATCGCCCCGGTTCCCGCCAACCAGGTCGGTCTGATTACTCGGGAAGCGGCCGGTGTCGTCGCGGCCATCGTGCCGTGGAATTTCCCACTGCAAATGGCCTGCTGGAAGATCGCACCGGCACTGGCGATGGGGAACTCCGTGATCCTCAAGCCTTCGGAAAAGTCACCGCTGACTGCCATCCGGATTGCCTCGCTGGCCAAGGAAGCCGGTGTTCCCGACGGTGTGTTCAACGTGCTACCCGGCTTCGGGCACAGCGTGGGTAACGCACTGGCGTTGCACGCAGACATTGATGTGCTCGCGTTTACCGGGTCGACCGCCATCGCAAAAAAACTATTGGTGGCGTCCGGTCAGTCAAACATGAAGCGGGTCTGGCTGGAGGCCGGCGGAAAAAGCCCTCACATCGTGTTTGAAGATGCCGATCTGGACCGCGCGGCAGAAGCCGTGGCCGCCGGAATCGCCTTCAACCAAGGCGAAGTCTGTACGGCTGGCTCCCGCTTGCTGGTCCACGCGTCCATTCAAAAAACGCTGCTCGATAAAGTCCGGCTTGAGTTGCAACGCTGGCAGCCGGGCAACCCGCTGGATCCTGCCACGCGACTGGGCGCCATCGTCGACCGCCAGCAACTGGACAAAGTGCTCGAATACGTCGAGATCGCCAAACGCGAAGGCGCGGTGTTGTGTGAAGGCGGACAGCAGGTACTGGAGCAAAGCGGTGGCACTTACCTGACACCCACCATTTTCGATGGTGTGAACAGCGCGATGAGAATCGCCCGGGAGGAAGTCTTCGGCCCTGTGCTCAGCGTGCTCACGTTCGCCGACGAAGGCGAAGCCATCGTCATTGCCAACGACACGGAATACGGCCTCGCCGCAGGACTGTGGACCCGCGACCTGGGACGCGCTCATCGCGTTTCCCGGGCACTGCGCGCCGGTAGCGTGTGGGTCAATCAATACGATGCCGGAGACATGACCGCGCCCTTCGGCGGCTTCAAGCAGTCGGGAAATGGCCGAGACAAATCCCTGCATGCCTTCGACAAGTACAGCGAGATCAAAGCGACCTGGATCAACCTGATCTGAGGCGCCGGCATCATCTTGGGATACACACCTGGGAGAAGAAAATGAAAACAATAAGAAAACCCGCAACGCCCCTGCGTCCCTCAACGGACGCGGGAGCTTTTACTGCCCCGACCTCGACTCGAAAAACGCTCACAGCCTGTGATGCGCTTTCTTTCTTCGTACCCCCTTTTATCGGAGCATCCAACATGACACTCAATACTCGCATTGTTCATTCCGGCCTGATCGCGGTTTCAATGATGTTTGCCGCTGGGGCCATGGCCGCCGTCACTCAAGAACCCGGGAACCTGAAGGTGGGCATGGAAATCACCTACCCGCCCTTCGAGTCCTACGATGCCAATAACAATATCGTGGGCGCCGATCCCGAGTTGATTACCGCCATCGCGAAAAACATGGGGCTCACCAGCAGCTTCCTGGACACCAAATTTCCGACCCTGATCATGGGTTTGAAGTCCGGAAAATATGATGTCGTCATCTCCGGCATGTACATCACGCCTGAACGCCAAGCGCAGGCACAGACCATCGCTTACGCGCAGTCGGGGGCTTCGGTGCTGATGCCGACAGGCAGCAAGCTCGACGCGAGTTCACCCGAATCCTTGTGCGGTTTGAAACTGGGCCTGCTGCAAGCCAGCTCGTGGGTGCCCAAATTCCGCCAGCTCTCTACCGAGTATTGCGAGCCCAACGGCAAGGGCGCCATTACCGTCAATGAGTACCCCTCGACCCCTGAGGTGACCCAGGCACTGTTGTCCAACAACGTTCAGGCTCAGGTCGAAATCGGTGCGGCAGCGGACATGATCGTCCAGCGTGCAAACGGCCGGGTGATGATTGCCTCCAGCAAACAGATCTATCCGCAGATCCTCGGCATCTATGTGAAAACCGGCAACGAAGAAACCTACCAGGCCTTGCTCAAAGGATTTGAAAAGACCAAGGCCAGCGGTGAATACGCGGCGATCCTGAAGAAATACAACCTGGAAGAAGTCACTCAATAAATCCCGCTGATCGATTTCAAGCCGCTTGCCATGCAAGCGGCCACTCGAGGTTCATATGCAATTTGACTGGGTTTACTTCATCTCGTTGTTTTCCATGCCTGCGTTCTGGAAGGCCTGTCTGGTCGTCATCGAACTCAGTGCACTGACGTGGGTCCTGGGGTTGGTGATCGGCTTTTTCCTGGCGTCGGCCAAGTTGTCCAGCCGCCGCGCCCTGAGCATTCCGGCCGCGAGCTACATCTGGCTGTTCCGCAGCATTCCGTTATTGGTCCTTGTGGTGTTCGTCTACAACATCCCGCAGATGTTTCCGTCTGCCAGCGTGGTTCTGCAGAACCCCTTCTACTCTGGCCTGATTGCCTTGGTGGTGACGGAGTCCGCCTACATGGCCGAAATTCACCGTGGCGGTTTGCTTTCCGTGCTCAAGGGGCAAAAAGAAGCCGGTCGCGCGCTGGGCATCGGGATGACCGGCATCGAGCGACTGATCGTCATTCCTCAGGCATTCAGAATTTCACTGCCGACGCTGATCAACGAATACATCACGGTTGTGAAGCTGACCTCGCTGGTTTCGGTGATTTCCCTCACTGAAATCCTGACTGTGGGTCAGCGCCTCTACGCGCAGAACTTTCTGGTCATGGAAACCCTGGCTGCCGTGGCCGTTTACTACGTACTGGTCGTCACCGTATTTGGCTGGCTGCTGCAATGGCTGGAACGCTCGCTGGACCTCAACAAGCGCAAACCTCAAACCCTGAATGAAACGGCATTGACTGCGCTTCGCGATACGCTGGGTGCCCAGCCTGCCAAACGCCGTGAGGCTTCTTCCGACGCCACGCAAGACCCACTGCAACTGCGCAACATCCACAAATGCTACGGCGATCATCAGGTTCTGAAAGGCATCGATCTGACCATCAGTACCGGCCAGGTTGTGTCGATCATCGGGCCGTCGGGTTCGGGCAAAACGTCGCTTATTCGCACCATCAACGGGCTGGAAACCATTGATGAGGGAGCGATCGAACTCTATGGGCAAGCGTTCATCAGTCACACCGATGCGCCGAACACCGCTCGAATTCGCCGAGGCGTTCGCCGGATCGGCATGGTGTTTCAGAGCTTCAACCTGTTTCCGCATCGGACCATCCTGGACAACGTCACCCTCGCACCTCGCTACCACGGGCTGAACAAAACGCTGAGTAACGAACGCGCCCACCGTCTTCTCGACAAAGTAGGCCTGCTGGCTCATGCGGAGAAATACCCGCATCAGCTTTCCGGTGGTCAGCAACAGCGCGTGGCTATTGCCCGTGCGTTGGCCATGGAGCCGGATATCATGTTGTTCGACGAGCCGACGTCAGCACTCGATCCGGAGTTGGTCGGCGACGTGCTGAACGTCATACGCGACTTGGCCAATGAAGGCATGACCATGGTGATCGTCACCCATGAAATGGACTTCGCCATGTCGATTTCCGACCGCGTCGTCTTCATGGAGAATGGGATCATCCAACTGGATGCCGCACCCGAAGCCATACGCTGCAACGCTGAAGCGGAACGCGTGCGACGGTTCATGGGGATCAGCACCCGACCGACGAATCTGCCGGCAGCGGTGGGTCATGCATGAGCATCGCTCGCCCCTGCTCCATACCTTTCTTTGAGTCATCGTCAGGAGAATATTTATGAACCTTGGTATTGCGGGGCGTTGGGCCCTGGTATGCGCGGCCAGCAAAGGCCTGGGCAAAGCCTGCGCCCAGGCATTGGTCAGCGAAGGCGTGAACGTCGTGATCACCGCCCGAGGTGAACAGATGCTCCATGAAACCGCCGATCAGCTCAGAGCGCTCAATCCCCAAGTGACTGTCATTGCCGTTGCCGGAGACATCTCTACGCCGGCAGGTCGAGCGGCCGCCCTGGCGGCCCATGAGCATTTCGATATTCTGATCAACAATGCAGGCGGGCCACCTCCCGGAGACTTCCGAGAATGGAACCGCGAGGCATGGCTCAAGGCACTGGATGCCAACATGCTCACCCCGATCGAGCTGATCAAAGCCACGGTGGACGGCATGGCCGAACGTGGCTTCGGCCGGATCGTCAACATCACCTCAAGCGCGGTCAAATCGCCCATCGAAAGCCTGGGTTTGTCGAACGGTGCACGCAGTGGCCTGACAGGATTCATCGCCGGGCTTGCACGGCAGGACAACATTGCCAGCCGCAACGTCACGATCAATAACCTGCAACCCGGCTCATTCGACACCGATCGGCTGCGTGACAACCTGGTCGCCGCTGCCGAAGAGATGGGGCAAGACAGTGAAGCGTTCCTCGCCGACTGTCGCAGCGAAATCCCGGTGAAACGCTTTGGCTCGCCCGAGGAATTCGGTGCGCTTTGCGCATTCGTTTGCAGCCGCCACGCAGGCTACCTGACCGGGCAGAATCTGCTGATCGATGGCGGCGCGATTCGCTCAAGTCAGTAGGTCTGCCGCTGCGCATCGCTCCTCGAGCAAACGCACGAACATGGTCAGGCTTTGCGACACCGTGCCCCGGCGCCACACCAGCCAGGTTCGCAAATAGCGAAAGGACTCAGACAACGGCCACACACTCACGGTGGTGCAGCCCGGCATGCTTTCGAGCATGCTGCGCGGCATCAGCGCCAGGCCAGCACCGGAGCTGACACAGGCCAGCATGCCGTGATAGGACTCCATTTCGAAAATCTTGCCGGGTACTGCGGCGTCCTTGGCGAACCAGCTTTCAAAGTGGTGGCGATAAGAGCAATTGGAACGAAAGGCGTAGATGTTTTCGCCGTTCACGTCTTGCGCGCGGTGGATCGGGGCATGGTTGAGCGGCGCGATCAGCACCATCTCTTCCTCGAAGGCCGGCACGCCCTCCAGTGCAGGGTGCAACACCGGACCGTCGACAAACGCAGCGGCCAATCGACCCGAGAGCACGCCGTCAATCATGGTTCCGGAAGGTCCCGTGGACAAGGCCAGCTCGACTTTGGCGTGCTTCTGGTTATAGGCGGCCAACAGCTCAGGAATGCGCACCGCCGCCGTGCTCTCCAGCGACCCCAGGGGAAACGATCCTTGCGGCTCTTCCCCGGCAACCGTCGCGCGGGCCTCCTGGACCAGATCGAGGATGCGTCGGGCATAGTCGAGAAAACTCCAACCGGCCGGCGACAGCCGCAGGCGGCTTTTCTCGCGGATAAACAGGTCCACGCCCAGATCCTGCTCCAGTTGCTTGATCCGCGTCGTCAGGTTCGACGGCACCCGATGGATATGCTGAGCGGCCACGCTGATGCTGCCGTGCTCGGCGACAGCTTTGAAAATTTCGAGCTGAACCAGATCCAAGTCATTCTCCAAACGTGAACGGTACGATCAGTATTATTCAGTTTCCAGAAAACAAATGCCACCGTAGTCTGAACCCATCCCCACCCCGCAGGACGGTGCCATGACCAATGTTTCCAGCCTCACCCATGCCATTTCGATCAACCCCGCCAACGGCGAGCAGATCGGCCACTACCCTTTTGAATCCGATGCGGCGCTGCAATCCGCACTGTCACGCGCTGCGGCCGGGTTTCGTGTCTGGCGCGGCACACCGGTGGCGCAACGCGCGCAACGGCTGATCGCCCTGGCCAGCGTCTTGCGCAACAACGCAGAAGCGATGGCAACCATGATCACCCTGGAGATGGGAAAGCCGATCAGTCAGGCCCGTGGCGAAATCGAAAAGTGTGCGCAGCTCTGCGAATGGTACGCCGAGCACGGCCCGGCCATGCTCAACGCTGAACCGACACTGGTTGAGGGCGGGAAAGCGCGCATTGAATACCGCCCGCTCGGCCCGATTCTCGCGGTGATGCCGTGGAACTTCCCGATCTGGCAGGTACTACGTGGCGCCGTTCCGGTACTGCTCGCCGGCAACACCTACGTGCTCAAACACGCACCAAACGTGATGGGCAGCGCCTACCTGTTGCTGGATGCCTTCAAGCAAGCCGAATTCCCTGAAGGGGTTTTCGAAGTCATCAACGTCACGCCGGACGGCGTTTCCACGGCGATCAAAGATTCACGCATTGCAGCGGTGACCCTCACCGGCAGCGTGCGGGCCGGCATGGCCATCGGCGCGCAGGCCGGTGCAGCGTTGAAAAAATGTGTATTGGAGCTCGGTGGTTCCGACCCTTTTATCGTGCTCAACGATGCCGACCTCGACGATGCGGTGAAAGCCGCCGTCATTGGCCGTTATCAAAACACCGGGCAAGTCTGCGCAGCGGCCAAACGCCTGATTGTCGAGCAAGGCATCGTCGAGGAGTTCACACGCAAGTTCGTCGAAGCCACGCGCAAACTGGTAGTCGGTGATCCACTCGCCGCCACCACGTACGTCGGCCCGATGGCCCGCTTTGATCTGCGTGATGAACTGGATCAACAAGTGCGCGATACCCTGGAAGAAGGCGCGACATTGTTGCTGGGTGGCAAGAAAGCAGAAGGCCCCGGCAACTTCTACGAGCCAACGGTTTTCGCTGATGTCACCGACCAGATGACCTCGTTCAAGCAGGAACTGTTTGGCCCGGTCGCGTCGATCATCACCGCACGCGATGCCGCCCACGCGCTGGAACTGGCAAATGACAGTGAATTCGGCCTCGCTGCGACTATCTACACCGGCAACGTAGAACGTGCCCAACAGATGGCCGGCGAACTGGAAACCGGTGGCGTGTTCATCAACGGTTACTGCGCCTCCGATCCGCGCGTCACCTTCGGCGGCGTGAAGAAGAGCGGTTTTGGTCGCGAGCTTTCACACTTCGGCGTGCGGGAATTCTGCAACGCGCAGACGGTGTGGCTGGATCGTCACTAAGTGCAGGGATATTCGCTTGAACTGATACAGGTTGTTCATTGCCCCCGCTCGCCCTGCACGAGCGGTCAGGCAATACTCGTTTAATCACCTGAAAGCCGGGTTACTTGAAAACGGGCACGCTGGCTGACCCGTTCGGCTTTTTCAGGTATTCACGCAGCCGTGCACCGATCTCGGCAATTTTCGCCTCCCCCGCCCGCAAGGCTTGCGGGTTGGTATGCACCGAATAACTTCCCAGCGCGAGATCATAAGGATGTGGCTGCGCGGAGCCGATCACGAAGACCGTATCCTTGTGCATGGCCTTGAGCGTAACGGTGCCGCTACCGGGTTCGAAGACGACCATTTCTCCCGCCATGACCATCTCCGGAGCGCAAAGCGATCCGCGACTGACACTCAACCACAACGACTCATGACCCGTGGGCGGCACATAACTCCAGGATTCTCCGACAGGTAGCGTGACCAGCAGGTAGTTCATGCCGGCGGGAGCGCGAACCGGGCTTTGGACACCCTGGTATGCACCTAGAATCACACGCGCCGGTCCCACTTCTGGCATTACGCCTGACTCCAGGTATTGGCTATCGACACTGGCGTTTTCCAGCGCCGGCGGGAGTGCGACCCACAGTTGAAAACCCTGAATGCGCTTCGATGTACCTACCGACATTTCCTTGCCATGCCAGACCCCGCCACCCGCGCGCATCCATTCGACACCGCCATAGTCAATCATCCCCGAACCCGAATCCGCCTCCTCAAAACGCAAATTCCCTTCGGTAATGACTGTGACCGTGGCGATGCCCGAATGCGGATGCATCTGCATGCCGTTGATGAACGAGCTCTCGCCTTCAAACAGGTCAAGGAACACAAAAGGCTTGAGCAGTTGGCCGAGGTCTGAGGGGCTCATCAACCGGACAATCGCGCCATGCCCATTGCCGGTGGTGCGGTAGCGGATGGCCCGCTGGGTAACGGTTTCTTGTGTAGCGAACTGAGGCTGTTGCTTGAAGGACATCTTGATGACTCGAAGTTGGCAGCCTTTCGGCCCGATGCTCCAGACAATAGGCCCGGAACGATTACTTGATAAGCCGGTACAATTGGATTGCACTCGTCCACCAGCATCAGGAATGACTCGCCATGCTCGACCTCAATGACATCGCCATGTTTGTGCAGGTAGTACGTTGCGGCAGCTTTGCAGAAGCCGCGCGACAGCTGGGCATGCCCCCCAATACCGTGAGTCGGCGCATCCAGCAGCTCGAAACGCAGCTCGGCACTCGGCTGATGCAGCGCTCCACTCGCAAGCTCACGCTCACCAGTGCCGGCCTTGGCTTTCATGAGCGTTGCGTGGGCGCCGTCGAGGGCCTGCTCGAAGCGGGACAGGCGTTGATGACGGGCAGTCACGAACCCAGTGGTCGGGTGCGCGTGGCGGCCCCGGCCGACTTTTTCGACTTTTTTCAGATGCAATGGGTGACGGAGTTTCTGACCGCGCATCCGCGCGTGCGACTCGACTTCGTGCTCAGCGACGCGAAGGCCGACTTGATCGCCGAGCAGATCGACGTCGCCTTTCGCGGCGGCCCCTTGCGCGATTCAGGCTATGTCGGTCGTCAGATCCTTGACCCGCGCAGCGTCGGGATGGTCGCCAGCCCCGCCTACCTCGCGGCGCGGGGGGCACCCCGCACGCTGCAAGACCTGATAAACCACGATTGTGTGATCTCGGCGCATCCAGGCGGCCATGCCACTTGGCGCTTGGTCGGCCCGAACGGTGAGGAAGAAGTGCAAGTGACCGGACGCTTCAGCGGCAATACCGCCCAGGCACTGCGCAAGGCCGCCATCGCGGGCCTCGGCATCGCGCTGCTGCCGCCGGTGATGGCCAAGCTTGAAGTGGAGGCCGGCGCACTGGTCCCGGTGCTGCCTCAATACCAGCCCAACGGTTACGGCCTGAACGTGTTGTATCCGAGCCGCCGACAGTTGCCGCTGGCGGTATCAGCGTTCATCGAGTTGGTCATCCGGAAGATGAATGCGGCCGACTCTTCGCTTGTGCATCAGTAACGGCCCCCATTGCGGGCAACCCGTCACGGCGGTGCCAGGCCTCTACACCTCGCGATAAAGAATCATGCCCGCGTGGTACAGAATCCCGTCGCGGAACTCGCCATCAGCCGTGAACCCGGTGTCATCGACATACTCGATGTGGTCACCTTCCAGCCAATACCGCCCCTGGTAGGCACTCGCCTTCCGGCCCCGGGCTTCATCGTACCGGCCACCCGGCAAGAGCTCATGGCGGATGAGCCCGTCTGCCGTGACCCACATACCGACATACTTGTCCTGATCAGCGGATTTTTTTACCGTCATGTTCAACTCCTCTGTTCAGAACGCGCTGGCGGTCGGGCGGACAATCAGCTCACTGACGTCCACATAGGCAGGCTGTTCGATGGCGTAAGCGATAGCGTCTCGCTGCCAGTCCAGATTAGGGATAACGGTGGGCAGCCAGTTAGTCAGATCCTTCTGACAACTTGCCTGATCCTGTCGGGATAACGGGCTGCGACTTACCGGTTCAACGACGGCGAGCGTCGAGGCTGAAGCGACCGGCACCGAAGGCCACGACCTGCAACAGGCCACCGGCCATCGCGATGTTCTTGAAGAAGTGGATGAACTGGTTTTGATCGCCCAGTGCGTTATGGAAAGCCAGTGCGGTAAATACGCTGAACACGGCCAGTACAGCGGCAACGGTGCGAGTGCGGTAACCGGCGATCAGTGCCAGGCCACCACCGACTTCGACAATGATCGCCAACGCCAGCGCCAGTTCCGGAAGCGGAAGACCCACGGAGCTGATGTAGCCGACCATCATCGCGGGAGCGGCCAGTTTCGAAAAACCGGAGAGAATGAAGATTGCGCTGAGCAGTACGCGACCGATCAACGAAGCCGAGGCTTGGGTCACGTCGCGGCGGCTCTGTTCAGAGCCGGTGGAATGAGCGATGTTTGCAGAAGTAGTCATGAGGTATTTCCTTCAAAGTTTGTGCGACTCGCCATGAATCGCTGCTGTGAAGAAATTTTGCGTCTTGCCCTCTCCTCTGAATAGCCGACTAATTTAGATCATTAGATTCGAATAAATAGGCAAGTAATTCACCCCATCAACAGGGAGTTCAATCGTGCAAATCGTTGAGCGAACCTCTGCAACAGGCCTGGAATCGCACATTCGCGGTCAGCGTCTGGCCGCCTCCGAGGATGTTTTTTCCAACGATGTGCTGGTGCAGATCTTTACCCGGGAAAGGATCGAACAGAGCTTTGTCGTTCCCGCCGTGGCTGAACCGCTGATTGTCTGGGTGCTGTGCGGGAGCGCCACCATTGAAGAACGGGAGCCCGGCAAAGAGTGGCTGGCGAGTGAGGTGACAAAGGGTGATTTTTTCCTGACCACCAGTGCTGTGCCCTACGAAATGCGCTGGCACGTGAACAGTGCGGAGCCCTTCGTGGTGATGCACATTTACCTCGGTCTGCCATTGCTTGAACGTGCAATCCAGGAAACCCACAAAGAGGTCACCGGTGCGATTTGCCTGCGGGAAATATCCGGCGGTCGAGATGAAGCGCTGTCAGTGCTGTTCGAACAATTCAGAGTTGAACTGACTACCCAGGGAGAATCCAGCCCCCTGCTGATGCAAGGCATCGCCCAGTGCATCGCGGTGCATCTGGCGCGCCGGTACCTTGATACGCAAGCGGACAACATCGTGCAGCGCAACGCCCTGCCGGCCTTCAAGCTCAAGCGTGTGCTGAACGCGATGGAGAGGTCATTGAGTGAGGCGTTTTGTCTGGGTGACCTGGCCGACGAAGCCGGCATGAGCGAGTACCACTTCAGTCGCCTGTTCAAACGCGCCACGGGGCTTTCACCCTCGCGCTACTTCATCAGGTTGAGAATGACCAAAGCCAGGCAGCTGCTGATTGAAACCGACATGAGCATCATCGATGCCGGACTGGAAGTCGGGTACAGCAGCGCCAGCCATTTCTCTCAAGCGTTCAAACGGGAAGTCGGCGTCCTGCCCAGCCACTACCGCAAATGAAAAACGCGGCACGGCGTGCACCGTGCCGCAGGTACAACCGCCCCATCAACCGCCCACGGGAATGCTCATGCCGCCATCGGCCATGACCACCGAGCCGACAATGAAACTGGCGCGCTCGGAGGCCAGGAATGCCACGATTTCGGCGATCTCCCCGGGGGAAGCGGCACGGCCAATGGGGGCGGATTTCCCGTGCTCTTGCAGGAAGCCCGGGCCGTCTTCCATGAAGTGATTGAGCAGATTGGTGACCACGTCACCCACGCCAATCGCGTTGACCCGGATTCCGTGTTCTATCGCCTCCAGCGCCTGGGTCCGGGTCAACTGCGCCAGTGCCCCTTTCGACGCGGTGTAGGCCGCGATACCGGGGAAGGCAAAGTAAGAGGCATAGGAGGCAATGTTGACGATAGCGCCTGACTTTTTCTTCATCATTTCTTTCGCCGCTTCGCGGGAATGGAGAAATGCACCCGTCACGTTTGTCTCCATCTGCCAGCTCCAGTCCTCGCGGGTCATCTCGACCAGAGGCTTGTAGATGATCCGTCCCGCATTATTGACCAGCACATCGAGCTTGCCGAAGTGTTGAACGGCCAGTGCAACAGCCTGTTCAGCCGAGCCATCGACCGTGATATCCGCCACCAAAGGCACCAGCCCCGGGCGCTCAAGAGCATTCACTTCAGGGTTGATGTCTTCGGCTATGATCTTGGCGCCACGGGCATGAAACAGCTCGGCGATGGCACGGCCGATACCGCTGGCGGCGCCCGTCACAATCACGACTTTGCCGGCGATCTCGTTGGGGGTAGGAATGAAATCAGTCATCTTGTTTCTCCTGTTAAGAGCGCAGCTGAGTAATTCCAGCCGCTGCGCATACGCCTGAACGTATGGGGGTGTCGCAATCGACGACTCAACTGTCGCCGATTGCGACCCGCCACTCTTTAGGAGCCTTGCTCACCCTGTCGGGGCTTTGCGCTTATCTGTCTGGCGTTTCAGTTTCCCTGAGGGTCGGGTTGAAACCGCAAGCCGGACAGGCAATTCAGGCTGATGAAACGGTTAGCAATACCGGGATAATATTGGCCATTACGTTCGAGGAAACAGGCATGATTTCTGATCCCGGAACACCGACACTGGATCAACTGCGCGTGTTCCTGACGGTCGTTGAAGTTGGCAGTTTTGCAGCGGCTGCCAGAAAGCTGCATCGAGCCACTTCGGTCATCAGCTACTCGATTGCCAACCTGGAAATGCAGCTCGGCGTGTCGCTGTTCGACCGTCAGACGACACGCAAGCCGCAGCTCACCGACGCCGGCCGCACCGTTCTGGCCGAAGCCCGGACCATCGCCAATGGCATTCACGGTTTACGCGCCAAAGTGAAAGGGCTGCTTCAGGGGCTTGAAGCCGAAGTCCACGTGGTGCTCGATGTGATGCTTCCCCCGGAGCGCGTGGTCGACGCACTCAAATCCTTTCGCGAAGAATTTCCTACGGTTGCCCTGCACTTGCATATGGAAGCGCTCGGCGCCGTCACGGAACTGGTGATCAACCGTGGTGCAATCGTCGGCGTCAGTGGGCCGATGAACGAAGGCATCGACGGTATCGAAAGAATTGGCGTCGGCAGCGTGGAGTTGATTCCGGTGGCAGCCCCGAATCATCCACTGGCTTCAAGCGACTCGAATGTGCCCGGTGCCGGGCGAGAGTTCACGCAACTGGTGCTGTCCGATCGCTCGCTTCTGACCAAAGGCAAGGATTTCGCCGTGCTCAGTAACCGCACCTGGCGCCTGGCGGACCTGGGTGCCAAGCACATGCTGCTGCGTGAAGGCATCGGTTGGGGGAACATGCCGTTGCCGATGGTCCAGGAAGATCTGGAGAGCGGCCGGCTCGTGCAATTGAACATACCGGAATACAAAAGCGGCCAATATACCTTCGACGTCATCTACCGTACGGATCTGCCACCGGGCCCTGCGGCAAGGTGGTTGATCGACCGGTTCGTACAACAAGGCTCGGTGCTGGATAGCGCCGCTTGAGGACGATTTCGCCCTGCCTGCATCAGCTCTCGAACGGGTGCTGGCAGGGCTGCGTGAAACCATTTCCCATGACGACTACTTGCTCGCTGCGGCAAGCGCCATCTTCGACGGCCTGCTCGACGAATTTGTGAAAGAGGAACAACCCGATGAGTAAGGTTTCCACATTGGACGTTGACGAGAATCTGTCGAGGCCCCAGCCGGTCGGTTTGCGTGAGGCGTTCTGGTTCTGGCTAAAGCTCGGCTTCATCAGTTTTGGCGGGCCGGCAGGACAGATCTCGATCATGCACCAGGAGTTGGTAGAACGGCGGCGCTGGATTTCGGAACGGAGATTTTTGCATGCCCTCAACTACTGCATGTTGCTGCCCGGGCCTGAGGCTCAGCAGTTGGCGACCTACATTGGCTGGCTGATGCATCGGACATGGGGAGGAGTCATTGCAGGTGCACTGTTTGTGTTGCCCTCGCTGTTCATCCTGATTGCGTTGTCGTGGATGTACATCGCGTTCGGCGAAATACCCGTGGTGGCCGGGCTCTTCTATGGGATAAAGCCCGCCGTGACGGCCATCGTGGTGCAAGCGGCACACAGGATCGGCTCTCGGGCACTGAAGAACAATTGGCTGTGGGCGATAGCGGCGGCGTCATTTACCGCGATCTTCGCATTCAACGTTCCATTCCCGCTGATCGTGCTGAGCGCCGCTTTGATCGGCTATGTCGGAGGGCGTCTGGCGCCCGAGAAGTTCAGGACCGGGGGCCATGGTTCCGCCAAAAAATCCTTCGGGCCAGCCTTGATCGATGACGACACCCCCTCCCCTGAGCATGCCCGCTTTAACTGGCTGAAACTGGCGTCGCTCGCATTTATCGGCGCCGCGCTCTGGGCATTGCCGATGGGCATCTTGACCCTCCTCTTCGGCTGGGAAGGCACCTTGACTCAAATGAGCTGGTTCTTTACCAAAGCCGCGTTGCTGACCTTTGGCGGTGCGTATGCCGTGCTTCCGTATGTCTACCAGGGCGCGGTCGGACACTATGGCTGGCTGACCCCGACACAGATGATCGACGGGCTGGCACTGGGGGAAACCACGCCGGGGCCGCTGATCATGGTCGTGGCCTTCGTCGGCTTTGTCGGCGCCTATGTCTCGCAAGTGTTCGGAGCCGATCAGGTGTTTCTGGCCGGTGCCGTGGCGGCCTCGCTGGTGACCTGGTTCACCTTCCTGCCCTCGTTCCTGTTCATCCTCGCGGGTGGCCCGCTGGTGGAGTCGACCCACAACGAACTCAAGTTCACGGCACCGCTTACCGCCATAACAGCCGCCGTGGTTGGAGTGATCCTCAATCTGGCGTGTTTCTTCGGCTATCACGTGCTTTGGCCAACAGGCTTCAGCGGCAACCTGGACTGGCCCTCCGCGCTGATCGCGATCGCCGCGGCGGTTGCCTTGTTCCGCTTCAAGCGGGGTGTCATTCAGGTGTTGATGGCCTGCGCGCTCGTCGGTTTGACCGTGCATCTGTTGCGTTAGCCTGGTGCAAGGAATGCGAGGGTGAATCGCATAAATGGCCTTCACCCACGCCCTGAACAGACTAAACCCGAAATTGCTGCATCAGCCCCTGCTGATGGTTGGCCAGGCGGTTCAGCGCCTGGCTCACCTGGGCCGATTCCTCGGCCTGCCCCGAAAGGGATTCGGTGACATCGCGGATGGTCGCCACGTTGGTATTGATCTCTTCGGCCACGGCGCTCTGCTCCTCGGCGGCGCTGGCAATCTGCAGGTTCATGTCGGAGATGACCGATACCGATTCGCCGATTCGACGCAAGGCGGCGACCGCCTGTTCGACGTGTACGACGCTGCCCTGTGCTTGCTGGTAGCTGCTGTTCATTGAACTGGCGACCTCGCGGGTCCCCTTCTGCAAACCTTCGATGACCTGACGGATTTCCTCCACCGAGTCCTGGGTCCTCTTGGCCAGGTTGCGCACCTCGTCGGCAACCACCGCAAAGCCGCGCCCGGCTTCACCGGCACGCGCAGCTTCGATGGCGGCATTGAGGGCGAGCAAGTTGGTCTGCTCGGCGATGCTGCGGATCACCTCCAGCACCAACCCAATCTGTTCACTGTTGGCCGCCAGGCCTTCGACCTGCGCCATGGCACTGCTCATGTCGCGAGCCAGGGCATCGATGGCGCTGGTGGTGTGGCCGATGATGCCGAGGCCCTCGCGGGTGGCGAGATCGGCACCACGCGCCGCTTCAGCGGCCTGCGCCGCGCTGCGGGCGACATCCTGGGCGGTGGCGCTCATCTCGTTGGAGGCCGTGGCCACCTGGTCCACTTCGCGATATTGCTGCTGCATGCCGGAGCTGGTCTGGCTGGCGATCGCCGCAGACTGATCGGCGGTGCTGCGGGCGTCCTGCACCGAGCGTTTCACGTCGGCAATCACCGGTTGCAGCTTGTCGAGGAAGCGGTTGAACCAGCCGGCCAGTTCGCCCAACTCGTCCTTGCGCGAGTAGTCGAGGCGACGGGTCAGGTCGCCTTCACCGCTGGCGATGTCCTTGAGCATGCTGGCGACCCCAAGGATCGGTCGGGTCACGCCGCGCGCGGTCAGCCACACCAGGAGCAGACCGGCGATGGCGGCGGCTATCCCGAGCAGCAGCTCCAGCCAGGTTCCCTGGGTGTTGCGCACGTCCAGATCGTTCTGCAAGGCCATGGCCGGCGCCAGCAGGGTCGTCATGGGTACGTCCAGCAACACGGCCCAGGGCTTGGCATCTGGAATGGGTTGCAGCGGTGCCAGCACCTGCAAATGGTCGTTCGTCTGCTGTTCATGTCCTTGCCCCTGGCGTTGCAAGTCCAGCAGCTCGGCCGCTTCGCCCGGGTAGGCCTTGGACAGGTTCTGGCCGAGCAGGCCGGCGTCCACACTGTGACCGGCCAGCAAGCCGGCCGGGCTGAGGATACTGATGGCGCCCTGCCCCTGATAAAGGCCCCGACTGCCCGCCGTCGCCAACTGCTGAAGATTGCTCAGGCTGATGTCCATGCCGACCACCGCGATCATGCGACCGTTCTCGATCACCGGAAAGGTCAAGGTGGTGATCAGCGTCTTCTGCCCCGAGGCGTCATCGAAGTAGGGATTCAACAAGCAGGGCTCAAGGCTTTGCTTGGGGCAGTTGAACCAGGTATTGAAAGGGCTGCCGTCGAGCATGGGCGTGGCGTCGCTGATCATGTCTTCGGTCACCGCCAGGGTGTTCAGGCTAGCGCCGCGCTGTGCCCAGTAAGTGGCAAAGCGGCCTTGTTCGTTACTGCCCGTTTCGGCACGGCCGGCAAAGGCGGAATCGTCGCCGCCCAGCGCATCCGGTTCGAAAACCAGGTAGAGGCTGAGCAGTTGCGGGTTGGCCTGCAACGCCTCTTTGATCTGCTGGTTGAGCGAATCACGCAGGGCCTGACCGTCCAGATTCAGTTTCTGCGCCTGGCGACGCTGGCGCATTACTTCGCGGGATAAGTTCAGACCATCCTGATAGGCCGACATGAAGTAACGCTGGATGGTCAACGCCTGAACCTTGCCCTCCCCTTGCATGCGTTCGCGGGCCGATGCTTCGAGCATCTGCGCACTGCTCGCCTTGACCAGCGTGGTCCCGGCCCCCATGCGGTAGAGCGAGATGCCGATGAGCATGGCAACGATAGCCAGCAGACAGAGGCCGGTCAGCAGGGTGATCTTCCACTGGATGGAAAGTCGGTCAAGAGGCATTGAAGCAGTCCTTGTGCGGAGATACTGGTTGAGGTCCGACGATGCGCGCATTGACGGCGGAACCCGACGGCAACGTGGATCGGGTCAGCTCAGCAAGCAGTACTGGCCCCCTGACATCAATCACCAGCACTTTTCACGCCAAAGACATAAACACCTTAAATTACAATTACTTAATAAGAAAACTGGAACCTCCTCGCGGCAGACATAGGGCCCCTGTGTAAAATTTTGCGACAGACTATCTCTACTTGAATCACTACCTGAGCGGCCTCCACATGCGCGATCTGGCTGCTAATCGCTTGAGCACCGAGTCGAGATCTGCAAACCCTGAGCAGCCCCCAATGCTGATCAATCACATGGGAACGGCGATGAGTAATATCGCCGTCCCGTGTGCAGCGGTGGCGGCGATCACGCCGTAGCGCATGCGGACGAAAGCACAGACCAGCCCCTCCAGCAACGTGAACAGTAGAATCGGCCAGCCAATCCGGGTGACGCTCAGTGCCAGAAACGAATGGCAGGCCGAGAACGCGACAGCGCTGATCAAGGCGGCTCGTATCGCAGAGGTGTGGTGTTCGAGGTGACCTTGCAGGAACCCGCGAAACAGCACTTCCTCCAACGCATTCCCGCCGTAGGCCAGCACGACCATGCCCATCAACCAGGGCCAGTAACCGGCTACTTCGCCTACACCGATGCCTTGATAGAGCTGCAGCGGAACGCCGATCGCACACCCGGCCGCAACACCCAGCGCAAGCCCTGCGGCCAGATTGCCTTTCCTCCAGATGACGAGTTGCCAAAGCTGCGGGGCGATCCTTGCCAGCACGGCCACGATCGCCAGCGACAGCGCACCCAGCACGGCCAGGACAAACGGATTCGCAACAAAGCCGATCTGCACATCGCCACTCAGGGACCATAAACGCAGCGGTGTCATCACATCGCGCATCAGGACGAAGGTCAGCAGCAGGATCGCAATGCGCAAACCGGGTTGCGTCTTCGGCGTCAGCCAGAACCAGAGAGCACAGAGGCTAAAACCGGGCAGCAGATAAGTGCCGTAATCGATCAGTAGCGAAAGTCCCTCTTCAATCATGTGTCTGTCCGTTGGCGTCGAGGCGAGTGCCGGGTTATAGCATCCACTTCAGGAAAATGTGAGTGGCAATCCAGGGAGACGCCGCGGCCACGCCCAATCCGAACACCAGGAAAGCGGACAGATAAACCGCAAAAAACCGAATCAGCGCCCGCCTCGACATCACCCGCCTCCAGAAACATTGAAATGCTCAAACCGGCTTAATGGCTTGGACGTGCGGCCATTTGCACAGTTCAATGTTCCGCGAGGCCGTGCAAACAGCAGAAGCACCGATCAAGCAGCGATTGGAGACGGTGTCGGGGGTGGATATTCAACTGAAGGGGGACGTGGCGGGTTTTGCGATTGATCGGCAGATCAGCGGGGCTTGCGCGAGTGATGTGCTGAAATCGCTGTGTGACAACTATCGGGACAAGCTTGTATGCCGCAATGAACCGGGGCGAACCCTCATCGAACGTAAACCCTGAAAATTACTGCGCAAAACAATGTGGGAGCTAGCCTGCTGGCGATGGCGGACTGTCAATCAACAGTGATGTTGAATGTTCAGCCGCCATCGCCAGCAGGCTAGCTCCCACAGGGATTGCTGTTAAACCGACAACCGGGTCAACAGCACTTTGGCCCGGCCTTGCTTCCGTAACGCGCTTCCTGGCGTTCCCGGAAGAACACCTCGTAACTCATCACCGGTTTGTCCGGATGTTTGGTCTGCATATGCTCGACGTAAGTATCGTAGTCGGGCATGCCGACCATCAGGCGCGCGGCCTGACCGAGGTATTTACCGAGGCGACTCAGGTCATTGAACATGCTGCACTCCTCGATCACGCATTCGGCAGGGCCTGGAATGGCGCTTCTTTATCCGTGCGCTCCTTGGTTCCCCACGCGGCAATGCCGACCTTGAGGGCAAAGAACAGGATGCTGAACACCACCAACAGGAACAGCGCGGTCAACGTCGCGTTGGTGTAGGCGTTGTAGATCACGTGCTGCATCTGCTCGATGCTCTTGGCCGGCGCGAGTACCTGACCGTTGGCCAAGGCATCGCTGTACTTCTTGGCCAGCGCGAGGAAGCCGATGGCCGGGTTGGCGTCGAACAGCTTGATGAAACCGGCGGTGGTGGTGCAGATCAGCAGCCATACCGCTGGCAGCATGGTCACCCAGACGTAACGCTGGCGCTTCATTTTGATCAGCACAACCGTCGCCAACATCAGCGCGATACCGGCCAGCATCTGGTTGGAGATACCGAACAGCGGCCACAAGGTGTTGATGCCACCCAGTGGATCGATCACGCCTTGGTAGAGCAAGTAACCCCACATCGCCACACAACCGGCGGTGGCGATCAGGTTGGCGGTCCACGATTCGGTGCGTTTCAGTGCCGGCACGAAGGAACCGAGCAAATCCTGGAGCATGAAGCGACCGGCACGGGTACCGGCATCGACTGCGGTCAGGATGAACAGCGCTTCAAACAGGATCGCAAAGTGGTACCAGAACGCCATGGTGTTTTCACCCGGCAGGACGTGGTGCAGGATCTGCGCGATACCGACCGCCAGGGTCGGTGCACCGCCGGCACGGGCCAGGATGGTGGTTTCACCGATGTCCTTGGCCACCGCTTGCAGCGCTTCCGGGGTAATGGCAAAGCCCCAGCTGCTGACAGTCTGCGCAACCGAAACAGCATCCGCGCCGACAATCGCCGCTGGGCTGTTCATGGCGAAGTACACGCCCGGATCGATCACCGATGCCGCAACCATGGCCATGATGGCGACGAAGGATTCCATCAGCATGCCGCCGTAACCGATGTAGCGGGCATGACCTTCACTGGCGAGCAGCTTCGGCGTGGTGCCGGAAGCGATCAGCGAGTGGAAACCCGATACCGCGCCACAGGCAATGGTGATGAACAGGAACGGGAACATACCGCCCTTCCACACCGGACCGGTGCCATCGATGAACTGGGTCAGTGCCGGCATTCTCAGCTCGGGCATGGTGATCAGAATGCCGATCGCCAATGCCACAATGGTGCCGATTTTCAGGAACGTGGAGAGGTAGTCACGCGGTGCCAGTATCAGCCACACCGGCAGTACCGCGGCAACGAAACCGTAGCCAATCAGCATCCAGGTGATTTGAATGCCGGTGAAGGTGAACGCCTTGGCCCACACTGGGTCAGCGGCAATCTGCCCGCCCAGCCAGATCGAGCCCAGCAGCAGGAACACGCCGATGATCGAGATTTCACCGATGCGGCCCGGACGGATGTAGCGCATGTAGATGCCCATGAACATCGCGATCGGGATGGTCGCCATCACGGTGAACATGCCCCACGGGCTTTCGGCCAGGGCTTTGACCACGATCAGCGCCAGCACCGCGAGGATGATGATCATGATCAGGAAGCAGCCGAACAGCGCGATGGTGCCGGGGATGCGGCCCATTTCTTCGCGGACCATATCGCCCAGGGAGCGACCGTTGCGGCGGGTGGACATGAACAGGACCATGAAGTCCTGAACCGCACCGGCCAGCACCACACCGGCGATCAGCCAAAGTGTGCCGGGCAGATAGCCCATCTGCGCCGCCAATACCGGACCGACCAGCGGGCCTGCGCCGGCGATGGCTGCGAAGTGGTGACCGAAGAGTACGTGCTTGTTGGTCGGAACGTAGTCCAGACCATCGTTATTGAGTACGGCGGGAGTGGCTCGATTGGGGTCCAGTTGCATCACCTTGTTGGCGATGAACAGGCTGTAGTAGCGGTATGCGACGAGGTAGATGGCGACGGCTGCGACTACGATCCAAAGGGCGTTGATCGCTTCGCCGCGGCGCAGGGCCACGACACTTAGCGCAAACGCTCCCAGAACAGCCACGGCAAACCAGGCGAGGTGTTTAGCCAGACGGGGCATAGCGTGTCTCCTGCCGACAGTTTGTGACTGCGGCGGTAATTTTTATAATTGTGTCCGCTGTGCGGAGCTGGCCCAATATCCGCGCATGCCGTCTACAAATAAATCCGCGTTACTACGTACGCGCTCTCTACGTAGTTCTACGTAGAAGCGCAAAACCTGTAGGAGCCGGCTTGCTGGCGATCCAGGCGACGCGGTGTATCAGTCACGCCGCCATCGCCAGCAAGCCGGCTCCTACAATTCGGCGTTGTCCGGTCATTCCGTCCAGCAGCGCTACTGGACGTGCGCATCTTTGGCATATGATGCCGGCCTTCGCCTAACGCCGCCCTTGTAGGAGCGAGCTTGCTCGCGATGGTCTGAAGAACAACGCGTGTATCCGGCAAACACGCGTTTTCGTGAACGACCATCGCGAGCAAGCTCGCTCCTACAAAGTTCTCAGGAGCCCAGATGCAGCTCAAACACAAAATCGTCGCGCTCGGGATTTTGCCGCTGGTGTTGGCGATCGCTGTCATCTGCGGGCTGGTGATTTCCCTGAACCGCCAGGTGGGTGATCAACAGGCGCAACTGATCGAAGACAGCATCCTGGCGAGCAAGCGCGCCGAACTGAAAAACTACGTGGAAATGGCGCAAAGCCTGATCGCGCCGCTGTACGACGACGGCCACGGTGACGAACACGCCCAGCAACGCGTGCTGGAAGAACTGCGCAAACTCAGCTTTGGCATCAATGGCTACTTCTTCGTGTACGACCGCGAAGGTCGCAGCCTGATGCACGCGCGGCAGTCGGAACTGGTCGGCCAATACCTGTGGGACATGAAGGACCCGCACGGCCTGCCGGTGATTCAGGCATTGCTCAAAAGTGCGCAATCGGGCGAAGGCTTTCAACGCTACGCCTGGAACAAGCCCTCTTCCGGCCAGGTCACCGACAAGCTCGCCTACGTGGTGATGCTGGATCACTGGGGCTGGATGCTCGGCACCGGCATATACCTTGAGGACGTCGAGCGCGCGACCCAACAGGCGCGTGACGAGGTGGCCCAGGGCATCCGCAAAACCATGCTGGCGATTGCCGCCGTGGCGCTCGTGGCGGTGCTGTTCGTGTTTGCCAGCGGCATGACGCTGAACGTCAGCGAGCACCGTCTGGCCGACAAAAAACTGCAACGCCTGACCCAGCGAATCGTCAGTTTGCAGGAGGAAGAACGCTCGCGGGTTTCCCGTGAACTGCACGACGGCATCAGTCAGGTGCTCGTCTCCATCAAGTTCCAGTTCGAACTTGCCAGCCATGTGCTGGAGAATGGACAAGACAAGGGTTTGAGTATTTTAAGAGAGGCCACGGAACGTCTCGGCGAAGCGATTGGCGAGGTGCGCAGCCTCTCCCACGACCTGCGCTCATCCTTGCTCGACACCCTGGGGCTGTCGGCGGCCATCGGTCAACTTGCCGAGGAATTCGAGCAACGCAGCGGCCTCACCGTGACCTATAACGACAACGAATTCGACTGCCATCTGGTCGATGGCGCGGCGGTTTCGTTGTTTCGCATTGTGCAGGAAGGCCTGACCAACATTGAACGCCATGCACAGGCAAAAAACGTTTCCATCAACCTGCACGGTTCTGAAGAATCCATCCGGCTGACGGTGATCGATGACGGTATCGGCTTCAACGTCGCCCAGGTCGAACGTGGCCATGCCGGCATCGGCCTGCGTAATATCCGTGAACGTGTCGAGCACTTTGGCGGCCGGTTCGAGCTGATCTCGGTGCCGGGAAGAAGTGAGCTGGACGTGCTGCTGCCCATGAAAATGCCCGGCGCAAAACGCTGATCAGACAACAAGAGTGAATGCCCGTGATTAACCTGCCCTCCCCGATCCGCGTCGCCCTGGTCGACGATCACTCCCTGGTTCGCGACGGGATCAAGGCGCTGCTGTCCGTCATGGCCCCGCTGGAAGTGGTGGGTGAAGCCGAGAATGGCGCGGACGCCATCGAGATGGTCGGACGCTGCCAGCCTGACCTGTTGCTGGTCGACATCAGCCTCAAGGACATGAACGGGCTGGAGCTGACCCGGTTGCTGCGCAGCCAGTACCCGTCGCTCAAAGTGCTGGTGCTGAGCATGTACGACAATTATGAATACGTGAGCGAGTCCGTGCGTTCGGGTGCCAGCGGCTATGTGCTGAAGAACGCGCCGTCACGGGAAATCATCGCCGCCATCGAAGCCATTGCCAGCGGCGGCACGTTCTACAGCGCGGAAATTGCCCAGCGGCTCATTGCTGACAAAAGTACCGACAATGAGCTGACGCCGCGTGAAAGCCAGGTGTTGTACAAAATGGCCCAGGGGATGAACAACAAGGAAATGGCCCGCGACCTCGACATCAGCGTGCGCACGGTTGAAACCCATCGCCTGAGCATCCGCCGCAAACTCAACATCGACAAACCGGCGGCGCTGGTCAAGTACGCTATCGACCACGGGATCATTTCCCCATAAGCCAGCTGAACACTACCCCCTGTAGGAGCCGGCTTGCCGGCGATGGCGTCCTCAAGATCGCCATCGCCAGCAAGCTGGCTCCTACAGGGGGGGGCGT